>CAZQQK010000194.1:0-1007 GCA_964595445.1 uncultured Phascolarctobacterium sp. | reverse complement strand
TGATGACAACTTGGAACACAGTCAGTGGCTGAACCTGATGCGGCCACGGTTGGAGATTCTGCGAACCCTTTTGTCTGATGACGGAAGCATCTGGATTAGTATAGATGATGACGAGGGACACTACCTGAAGATACTTTGCGATGAAGTATTTGGGCGAAATAATTTTGTAAGTACCGTAATATGGGAGAAAAAATTCTCACCGCAAAATGATGCGAAATGGCTTTCTGATAGCCATGACTTTATTCTCGTATATGCAAAGATTAAAGAACAGTGGCATCCCAATTTGCTGCCTCGAACAGCAGACATGGACAAGCGATATAAAAACCCAGATAATGATCCACGTGGGCCGTGGGCATCAAGCGATTTTACAGCCAGAACATATAGTGCAAGCACAGATTATCCAATAACAACACCAAGCGGGCGTGTTGTTATGCCCACCAAGAGCAGAAGCTGGATCTCATCACGGGAAGAATTTGAACGGCTTGTCGCAGATAATCGCATTTGGTTTGGTAAAAAAGGAAACAATGTGCCTCGAAAAAAGACATTCTTGAGCGAAGTTCAAGGCGGAATGGTGGCTATGACCACATGGAGATTTGAAGATGTTGGTTCCACACAGGATGCAAAGAAAGAAGTAAAGATGCTAAATCCAGACGATCCGTTTGCAACACCAAAACCCGAAAAGCTGATTGAGCGCGTCTTAACACTTACCACCAATCCCGGCGACTTGGTTCTGGACTCCTTCCTGGGCTCCGGTACCACCGCTGCCGTGGCACAGAAAATGGGGCGGCGCTGGATCGGCGTGGAAATGGGTGACCATGCTTACACCCACTGCAAGGTACGCATGGACAAGGTGATCGTAGGAGACGATGCCGGCGGCATCACAAAGAGTGCTGAATGGAATGGTGGCGGTGGCTATCGTTTCTTTGAACTGGCTCCTACGCTCATCAATCGCGACCCGTTTGACGAATATGTCATCAACGAGGAATATGATGCAGATATGCTGGCTG
>CAZQQK010000193.1:0-1039 GCA_964595445.1 uncultured Phascolarctobacterium sp. | reverse complement strand
ATTTATAAAAAAAAGAAAAAAAAAGAGGTAATAAAAAATGGTACAAATGTATTATGACAGCGATGCAAATCTGGAATTATTGAATGGAAAAACTGTTGCTATTATTGGTTATGGTTCTCAAGGTCATGCACATGCTTTGAATTTAAAAGAAAGCGGTGTTGATGTAGTAGTAGGTTTATATGAGGGTTCTAAATCTTGGACTAAGGCAGAGGCTGCTGGCTTGAAGGTTATGACTGCTGCAGAAGCTGCTAAAGCTGCTGATGTTATTATGATGCTTATTCCTGATGAGAAACAGGCATCTACTTATAAAAAAGACATTGCTCCTAATCTGACTGCTGGCAAAGCTTTAGCATTTGCCCATGGTTTCAATATTCATTTTGGTCAGATTGTGCCTCCTGCTGATGTAGATGTATTTATGGTTGCTCCTAAAGGCCCTGGTCATCTTGTTCGTCGTACTTATACTGAAGGAAGCGGTGTTCCTGTATTGGTAACTGCTTATCAAAATCCTACTGGTAAAGCTCATGACCTTGCTTTAGCTTATGCTAAAGGTATTGGTGGTACACGTGCTGGTGCTTTAGAAACTACTTTCCGTGAAGAAACTGAAACTGATCTTTTTGGTGAACAGGCAGTTTTGTGCGGCGGCGTTTGTGCTCTTATGAACGCTGGTTTTGAAACTTTGGTAGAAGCTGGTTATGAACCAGAAAGTGCATATTTTGAATGTATGCATGAAATGAAACTTATCGTTGATCTGATGTATGAAGGAGGTATGGCTAAAATGCGCCATTCCATCTCTGATACTGCTGAATATGGCGATTATGTAACTGGCCCACGCATTATTACTGATGAAACCAAAGCTGCTATGAAACAGGTATTGAAAGAGATTCAGGATGGTACTTTTGCCAAGAAATGGCTGCTGGAAAATCAATGTGGTCGTCCGCAATTTAATGCTATGCGCCGTCATGCTGCTGAAACTCAAGCTGAAAAGGTTGGTGCACAGCTTCGTGGTATGATGAGTTTCTTAAAAAAGAAATAATATAAG
>CAZQQK010000192.1:0-1072 GCA_964595445.1 uncultured Phascolarctobacterium sp. | reverse complement strand
AAAGTCAAGCCATTGATAGTACCTGAAGTAGCTAAAACATCGCCAGTGATTTGGAGAGTACCAACTTCAGAGTTTCCGTCAAAGCCTTCAAATTTCAGCTCACCATTTCCCTCTGTAGCAACTGCTTTACCAGTACCTTTTTTATCATTAATAACAAGTTTATCAGCATTAATATCTACTTGTCCTGCACTAGCATATACTACAGTATGTTTTTTTAAGCTATCACTAATCTCTGAATTATTAGTATCTATATTAGAAGTAATATTAACATTAGAACCAGTAATAACTGTTTTTGCACTATCACCAATACTAGAAACTGCACCACGACTGTTGCTGGTTACATTAATATTACTATTTGCTTCACCTATAATATTAATAGCTCCACCATTATTATAAATTGCATGACTGCCATCGGTATTATAAGCTTCGCCATCTTCGCCATTACTGATACTTAAATTATTGAAGCCGTTAATATTAACCTTTGCTGCAGCGCTACCAGTAAATATTGTATGTTGAGCTTCATCATAAGATATTTTATATCCTTTTAAAGTTATATCATTAGCTGTTAAATTGACTGTACTTCCATCACTATATATTGCCGCACCATCATCTGCAATAACTTCCAGTTTATCAGCAATAATAGTTTCTACATCATCATAGCCTAAATTTGCATCATAGCCTAATGCAGCATTTGTACCTGCTTGATGAATTATAACTGTACCAACTTTATTTTCACCTATAATACTGCTATTAATTAACATAGAATCATCATTAAATTCTATATCTTTAGTATATAATTTTAAAACCTGATTCTTTTCTATAGTAATAGTTGAATTTTTTACTATCGTGTTGGTATGTTGACCACTAGAAATATTTTCCAACGTTACTTCATCAGTTGCTAACTTACCATCTTTTACATCACTAACTAATGGAATATAATTCTTTGCGGTACTTTCTGTAATACTTCCTATTTCCGCTGCCATAGCACTGCCAGTAATAACAAATGCCATTAATGCTCCAAGTGCTAAACTTCTTTTCATCATCTTTTTAGACATGAAACTACGCCTCTTTT
>CAZQQK010000191.1:0-1082 GCA_964595445.1 uncultured Phascolarctobacterium sp. | reverse complement strand
TTAATATACTATTTATTTATTTTGCCTGCATAATCAAGCAAGCAGGAAAAAGCCACATTAAAACTATGATTATTA
This sequence comes from uncultured Phascolarctobacterium sp., assembly GCA_964595445.1. Taxonomy (GTDB): domain Bacteria; phylum Bacillota; class Negativicutes; order Acidaminococcales; family Acidaminococcaceae; genus Phascolarctobacterium_A. The sequence continues at coordinate 1,007 of CAZQQK010000191.1, read as the reverse complement.
TCAATTATATAATCAGCATATTGCCGATAAAGCTTTATCCGCTCATCATAAAGAGTATATATTTTTTGCTTATCAGCAGCTAATAAAGGTCTTTCATCACCAGATAAATCACCAATAATGTTTTGTGGTTTACGGTCTAAAAATATAACTACACTTGTTTTCTTGAGGAAGTCCATATTTTCCGCACGCTTTACAGCACCGCCGCCAGTTGCAATAACAGCTCCGCTTAGCTTAGCCAAGTAAGCTAATGTTCTAGTTTCAGCTTTCCTAAAAGCATCCTCACTTTCAGCAAAAAAGTTTTTTATTGTCCTCGCCTCACGCTGTTCTAATACAGTATCTGCATCATAAAAAGGCATATTCAAATATTTTGCCAGTTTTTTGCCAAATGTGCTTTTACCACTGCCAGGCATACCTATCAAAACTATATTTCTCATAGTTTCTGCTCCAACGCCTGCATAATCTTGATAATCAAATCACTGTCATAAGCCTCATTCTGCCATATTTCCTGTGCGGCAACAGCTTGTGCAACTAACATAAACATTCCATTTACAGTTTTCATACCAGCATCAGCAGCAGTTTTGAGAAATCTTGTCTGCTGAGGATTATAAATAATATCAACTGCTGTATCAAAATTACTTATTTCTTCTAAAGTTACAGGAGAAATATTATCCTTAGGATACATACCAACAGGAGTACAGTTAATTATCACATCACCAGTCAATGCTGAAAGTGCATCATAATCAATAAATTTTGCTTTAGGTGCTATTTTCAGCAAATCTTTATCAATATGTGCTACATCACGAGTAACAATATACAATTTGCCGACACGTTTATCAACAAGGTATTTTATAACAGCACGAGCAGCACCGCCCGTTCCCAAAACAGCAGCATACTTTGCCCGAACCTCAACATCATTATATTCAAGCATTCTGCCAAAGCCAAAATAATCAGTGTTATAACCAAAAGCACCATCTTTAGTAAATTTTATTGTGTTTACAGCACCAATC
>CAZQQK010000190.1:0-1113 GCA_964595445.1 uncultured Phascolarctobacterium sp. | reverse complement strand
GTCTGGGCTGTTTCCCTTTTGACCACGGATCTTATCACTCGTAGTCTGACTCCCAGGCTCTGCAGTATAACCATTCGGAGTTTGACAGGGTTCGGTAACCTTTACGGCCCCTAGCCCGATCAGTGCTCTACCGCCTATACTTACTGCCTGAGGCTAGCCCTAAAGCTATTTCGGGGAGAACCAGCTATCTCCGCGTTCGATTGGAATTTCACCTCTACCCACATCTCATCCTAAAGCTTTTCAACGCTCACAGGTTCGGTCCTCCACGCAATTTTACCTGCGCTTCAACCTGGACATGGGTAGATCACTGCGGTTTCGGGTCTACGTACACTAACTCTCCGCCCTATTAAGACTCGCTTTCGCTTCGGCTCCGCGTCTTCCGCTTAACCTCGCTAGTCCACGTAACTCGTTGGTTCATTCTTCAATAGGCACGCCGTCGCTTTCGCTCCGACTGCTTGTAGACATACGGTTTCAGGTTCTCTTTCACTCCCCTCCCGGGGTTCTTTTCACCTTTCCCTCACGGTACTATTCGCTATCGGTCGCCATTGAGTTTTTAGCCTTGGAGGGTGGTCCCCCCTGCTTCCCACAAGATTCCTCGTGCCTCGTGGTACTCTGGATTCCGGCCGCTATTTTCACCTTTAACCTACGTGGCTTTTACACTCTCTCGCCTACCTTTCCAGGTAGTTCGGATTGGTTATCTTCACTTCTGCCGGTCCTCAACCCCATAAAGCCGTAGCTTCATGGTTTGGGCTCTGCCCTCTTCGCTCGCCGCTACTGTGGGCATCTCTTTTGATTTCTTTTCCTCCGGGTACTTAGATGTTTCAGTTCCCCGGGTTCCCTTCCTTTCGGATAACTACCCATTACGGTAGTTGGGTTTCCCCATTCGGATATCTACGGATCTATACTTGCTTGCAGTTCCCCGTAGCTTTTCGCAGCTTACCGCGTCCTTCTTCGGCTCATGGCGCCTAGGCATCCGCCGTATGCCCTTAGTAGCTTGACTATTCAGCTTACTAAGAACTTGCGTCCCTAGTTTCTCGTTAACTCTTCAATACTTTCGCATTGTTAGAGGTTTTCCATAATACTTTCGCATTATGTCCTGTAGTTTCTCATCTT
>CAZQQK010000189.1:0-1119 GCA_964595445.1 uncultured Phascolarctobacterium sp. | reverse complement strand
ACCTGAGCATAATAAAATTTTTACTTCACAAGTGCTTTTTGCAGGAAATGTCATTGGTGAAGGAAGCGGGCATACAAAAAAAGATTCAGAACAACATGCTGCTAAACAGGCTTTGGCACAGTTGCATATAAAGCATAATAAATAGTGTTACATAATTAACGGCTTATGATAAATAAAAATCATTAAGCCGTTTTTTGTTTACATAAATTATTCTTAATGATATAATCTTCCTACTATTTTACTATGATATTTATTGTTAAGGAGGATTTTATATGCATAAATTATGGGATATACTAAAGGAGATGCAGTCAGATTCTTATGCCTGGATAGAGTTATCACATTCGATGAATAATAACAGTCCTGTATGGAGTGGTATTCCTTCAGGTTCTGTGGAAGTATGCAAAACAGTTTTTGATTGGGGAAATCCAATGCTGGAATGTTTAATACAAACGTTTAAATTTCCTGGGCAGTATGGTACGCATGTTGATTTTCCAGGACATTTTATTAAGGGAAAGGATTTATCGGAAAAATTTGGCGCTAAGCATATGATCTTTCCTCTTTGTGTAATTGATATTACAGATAAGACAGTTGGAGATGTACATTATGCTGTGACGGCAGAAGATATTAAAGACTATGAAGCAAAGTATGGCAATATTCCAGATGGTGCGTTTGTAGCTTTACGCACTGACTGGTCAAAAAAATGGCCAAACATGGAGAAGTTGAGTGGAATTGCTGCTGATGGAAGCGAGAACTTTCCTGGGTGGTCATTATCTGCGTTAAAATATATTTATGAAGAACGTAACGCCGCTGCTAATGGACATGAAACATTAGATACTGATGCTTCAGCAGAGGCTGCTAAAGCTGGTGATTTGGCTTGTGAGCGATATGTTTTAGCTAAAGGAAAAATACAGATAGAGGTATTGACCAACTTAGATAAGGTTGCACCAGCTGGAGCATTACTGATAGCTGCTTGGCCGCGTATTGAAGGTGCAACAGGACTGCCTGTTCGTGTATTAGCAATTACTCCAAAAATTTAAAAGCATGGCAAAATATAAATTTTGCTGCATTAAACGTACATAGGATGAATACTATGTACGTTTTTTCGCTTTTGTGTTATAA
>CAZQQK010000188.1:0-1155 GCA_964595445.1 uncultured Phascolarctobacterium sp. | reverse complement strand
TAGCGTAGCAGCCAATAAAACTGCTACGCTAAAAAAGTCTAACTTTTTGGGGTCGCTTTGTAGACAACCCTGTTTAACTTATTATTTAGATTAGAAAGTAATTTGCAGACGACTCCAAATTACACGGTCGGTAAGATTACTGTCCTCTTTGCCTTCGAAATCATAGTAATCCAGATTATAAACAATATTCTTTGCTAAGGTATAGTTAGCACCTACAGCATACCCCTTGAAACCTTCTTTAGAATAATAACTCCAGTCACCATTCTTCATGGTATGAGCAATGAAAGTACCTGCTCCTTGGTCATAGTAGTTACCCCACAGACCCCAGCTGCCAACTTTAGAAGCTTTAGCACCTTTATAGGAAAGACCAACTACATAGCCGTCATTATCTGCATCTTTTTGTTTCGGAGTTTTAATATCAGCATCAGAATCCAGATAAGTACCGCTCAAAGTTAAATCTTTACCAAGAGCAACTTTTGCTGTTACGTTCCAAACTTTATTATCTTCGCCTACAGCCAAAGTTTTATTACCGGAACGTGCATCCTTAAATGCATCATAACCAGCAGAAAGGGTTACACCACCAAACTTACCGCTCAAAGATGCACCATATAAATCTTCATAAGCATAATCAGAAATCGGTTGACCAGCATAAACGTTTAACTTAACATCTTTACCGTAAGTCAAACCTACAAATTCAGCGGTATCATCGTATAAGTTGCCGTCAGCCAAGAAAATTGGAGCTTTACCTGCGATAACAGCAAAACCACCCAGGCGACCGTTTACATAAGCTTGATTTAATTTAGTATCTTCATCGCCTTTTTCATTATCAAAATTTTGGTCATTTTGAATACGAGCAGTATAAGTCCAGTCATCATTTACTGCACCATTTACAAACAAACGTGTACGCAGACGATTCTTAGCAATAGTTTTATTTTTCTCTACGTTTTTAATAATACTGCCGTCACGGTCTGCATATTCATAACGAATTTGACCAGTAATTTTTACATTGTCAGCTTTTTTCTCCAAATTAGCAATACGAACGCCCAAAGTATCCAGTTCATCTGCAAATTCAGCAGCCAGTTTGTCAACATTTGCACCTCTTGCCATTGCTTTTGCAACGATTTGTGCCATTTCATAACGAGTCATCAGTTTGTC
>CAZQQK010000187.1:0-1172 GCA_964595445.1 uncultured Phascolarctobacterium sp. | reverse complement strand
AACTACTGTTGGGAGTGAGATATATGAATTTATTAGAAGGTATTAAGGTCATAGATTTTTCTAAATGGCTGCCAGGACAGTATTGTGGTATGCTGTTGGGTGATTATGGCGCTGATGTTATTAAGGTAGAAGATATTTCTGGAGATGCAACCAGACGCTTTTGGCCACAGAAGGCTGAGGGAATGAGTTATTGGCATTTAATGCTGAACCGTAATAAACGTGGCATTGCCTTAAACCTAAAGAAAGATGGCGGTCGTAAACTTTTGCTGCGTTTACTAAAAGATGCAGATGTTTTTATGGAAGGATTTAGACCTGGTTATTTAGAACGTTATGGCTTAGACTATGAAACATTGCATAAATTGAATCCACGTCTTATATATTGCTCAATCACTGGTTTTGGACAAAACTGTCATAAGCCTGCACATGATTTGAACGTTATTGGACTTGCTGGCTTAAACAGTTTGGATGACATTGGGCGTGCTTGTGTATCTGAAGTACAGATAAGTGCTGTTGGCAGTGCACTTAATGCGTTAAGTGCTGTAAGTTTAGCGTTGTTTGCGAGAGAACGTACAGGTGAGGGGCAGCATTTAGATGTAAATTTATATGCGACAGCTCTTTCAATGCAGGTAACTGGCATAAGTTCGTTGTGGGGCTGCAAGGAAACTGGAGATAAACCGTTTGGGAGAGTTGCTCATTATTATAATATTTATAGAACTGCAGACGGACGTTATCTTACAGTTGGAACAATTGAGCCCAAGTTTTGGCAGCGTTTCTGCGATTTGATTGATTGTCCTGAATTGGCAGCACGTCAGTATGATTTTGTTTCTGAAAAAGAACTTCAAAGAGTTATTTCTGAAAAGATTTCTAAAAAAACACAGGCTGAATGGCTGAATTTGATTGGTAAAGCTGAATTTTGTGTTACACCAGTATGCAGTTTAGAAGAAGCATTGCAAAGCGAATTGACTGTTCAAGAAAATATTGTGCAGGAGCAGGAACATGACTTTGGTAAATTGAAATACATCGGCAGTCCAATTAAGTTTAGTGCAGCAAAAGGAAATATAAGGATGCGTGCACCATACTTGGGAGAGCATACAATAGATATTTTAAAGGAACTTGGCTATAATGAAAATGAAATTATTATATTAAAAAATGAAGGCTCTATATAATTATAC
>CAZQQK010000186.1:0-1208 GCA_964595445.1 uncultured Phascolarctobacterium sp. | reverse complement strand
AAAATTATTTGCTTTCTACTTCAGAAACAACGCCAGCACCAACGGTACGACCGCCTTCACGAATAGCGAAACGCAAACCTTTTTCAATAGCGATCGGGGTGATCAGTTCTACTTCCATGGTTACGTTATCGCCAGGCATTACCATCTCTACACCTTCCGGCAGTTCAGTTACGCCTGTTACGTCAGTTGTACGGAAATAGAATTGCGGACGATATCCGTTGAAGAACGGTGTATGACGACCGCCTTCTTCTTTTGTCAGTACATATACTTCACCTTTAAATTTGGTGTGCGGATGAATGCTTCCCGGTTTGGACAATACCTGACCGCGTTCGATTTCTTTACGGTCTACACCACGCAGCAGGCAGCCTACGTTATCACCTGCTACTGCTTCGTCCAACAATTTACGGAACATTTCTACGCCGGTTACTACTGTGGATTTCTTTTCCTCTTTCATACCAACGATTTCTACTGTATCGCCTACTTTTACAGTACCGCGTTCTACACGACCGGTTGCTACTGTACCACGACCTGTAATGGTGAATACATCTTCTACCGGCATCAGGAACGGTTTATCAGTTGCACGTTCCGGCAGCGGAATGTAGCTGTCTACTGCAGCCATCAGCTCAAGAATCTTTTCTTCGTATGCTTTTTCGCCTTCCAGTGCTTTCAGTGCGGAACCTGCTACTACAGGAATGTCATCGCCAGGGAAATCATAGGAGCTCAGCAGCTCACGTACTTCCATTTCTACCAGTTCCAGCAGCTCTTCGTCGTCTACCATATCTACTTTGTTCAGGAACACTACCATTGCAGGTACGCCTACTTGGCGTGCAAGCAGGATGTGCTCACGAGTTTGAGGCATCGGGCCGTCTGCTGCGGATACTACCAGAATTGCACCGTCCATTTGTGCTGCACCTGTAATCATGTTCTTTACATAGTCAGCATGGCCCGGGCAGTCTACGTGTGCATAGTGACGGGTTTCTGTTTCATATTCTACGTGAGAGGTGTTGATGGTAATACCACGTTCACGTTCTTCCGGTGCTTTATCGATCATGGAATAATCCATGAATTGTGCGCCGCCTTTTTCTGCCAATACTTTGGTGATTGCTGCGGTCAGTGTTGTCTTGCCATGGTCAACGTGACCGATGGTGCCGATATTCAGATGCGGTTTTGTTCTTTCATATTTAGCTTTTGCCATTATGTTTTCCTCC
>CAZQQK010000185.1:0-1223 GCA_964595445.1 uncultured Phascolarctobacterium sp. | reverse complement strand
ATTCAATAGCAGTAATAAAAATAAAGGATTAATTTTATTTTTATAGAATTCTTATTATAAAAGCAGGATATAATATATTTAGTGATTTTTTGTTGAGGAGGGGAGAAAATGTTTTGCCCTAAATGTGGTTTTTCGAATGATGCAGAAAATAATTTTTGTATAAACTGTGGTTCTGAATTGTTTACTAAATACAATCGTTGTGATCATCACAGTGTCAATAATAGAGAAGATTATAAAGAAACTAGTTTTTCGAGTACTTTATGGATGCTTTTAAAATGGGCGTTTTTCATATTGTCTGCGATAATTATTGTGAATGAGTTTATATATTTTTTAGGTAATAATATAAAACGTAATATTCCTGAATCTAGGGGAGAAACAATTAATGAGGTAAAAACAAAAGAGAAAACTCTAAATAAAAAATCAAGAGAAATTAAGTATCAAGCTGCTGAAGGTACGGATACAAGAAATAGAGTTGAAGTTGCTGAAAAATCTGATGACGCTATGCAGACAAAAGATGAAGCTATAGTTGTTGATAATAAAAATGCATTGGAAAAAGCAAAAATGTATGCTAACATTTTAAATTACTCGATGATAAAAATAGAAGAAGAATTGAAATATGCAAAGTTTGCACCTGAAAGTGTAGAATATGCAATGAAAAATTTGCAAATAACAGATAAAGAAATAGCATTGGAAAAAGCAAAAATGTATGCTAACATTTTAAATTACTCGATGATAAAAATAGAAGAAGAATTGAAATATGCAAAGTTTGCACCTGAAAGTGTAGAATATGCAATGAAAAATTTGCAAATAACAGATAAAGAAATAGCATTGGAAAAAGCAAAAATGTATGCTAATATTCTAAAATATTCGATGATAAAAATAAAAGAAGAGCTAGAGTATGCTAAATTTGCACCTGAAAGTATAGAATTTGCTTTGACTAATTTACAGAAAAAGTAGTTAATAAATTAAAATATAGCTACATACATCAATTGCTCATATAAGTAAAATCTTTGAAAACTCCACGTAAAGATGATATAATAAACTATCATGCTTTAAGTGGAGTTTTTTATGCATAGAAAAATATTGTTTGGCATTGATTATACTGATAGTGAGGTTTTAAAACTGATACTTTACTTGTTTGTAGGCGGTACAGCTGCCTTAGTAGAGTGGGGTTTATTTTACTTATTTATAACTTATATTTTAAAAAATATAGGCTTGAGTAT
>CAZQQK010000184.1:0-1253 GCA_964595445.1 uncultured Phascolarctobacterium sp. | reverse complement strand
CCCATTACAGAGCAGGCAAAGTTAGGGTCTTTTTTCAGGGGTACCCAACTCGGCCTAATGTCTTTTTCACCAGTTTCAGGCATATGTTTCACCTCAATCTTTTACTCTTGAGCCTGCTCAGCTTTCGCACGATCTACCAGCATTTGCAGTAATTGAATGCAGCATTTAGGAATATTGGTACCAGGGCCAAAGATACCTGCGGCACCATGTTCATACAGATAATCATAGTCCTGAGCAGGAATTACACCGCCAATGCAGACCATAATATCTTCGCGACCACGTTTTTTCAGTTCTTCTACCAATGCCGGCAGCAAAGTCTTATGACCAGCAGCTAAAGAGGAGAAGCCAACCATATCAACGTCATTATCTACAGCATCTTGAGCAGATTCTTCCGGAGTTTGGAACAAAGGACCAACGTCAACAGTCCACCCCATATCTGCGAAAGAAGTTGCCAGTACTTTTTGTCCACGGTCATGACCGTCCTGACCCATCTTAGCTAAGAAGATACGCGGACGACGACCTTCAATTTTTTCAAATTCATCAGCAAGTTTGGTTGCTTGTTCCATATCATCATTACCACTGAATTCACTGGAATATACACCGGATACAGTATGAATTACAGCGTTAAAGCGACCGGATACTTTTTCAACTGCGTCAGAAATTTCACCCAAAGAAGCACGATCGCGTGCAGCTTGTACAGCCATTTCCAACAAGTTACCGTTATCACGGCTCTCAGCAGCTCTTGTAATAGCTTCCAAATCACGAGCAACTGCATCACTGTTACGCTCAGCTCTCAGTTTTTCCAAACGTTTAATCTGTGCATTACGTACAGCAGTATTATCAATGGACAATACGTTCAGAGGATCTTCTTTAGCCAAACGATATTTATTCAGACCAACAATGGTTTCTTTACCGCTGTCGATATTAGCTTGACGGCGTGCTGCACATTCTTCAATACGCATTTTCGGCAAACCGGTTGCAATAGCTTTAGCCATACCGCCCAGTGCCTCAACTTCCTGAATATGAGCCCATGCACGGCGAATGATTTCGTTAGTGAGGTATTCAACATAATAAGAACCGCCCCACGGATCGATAATCTTGCAGACTTTGGTTTCGTCCTGAATATACAGCTGAGTATTACGGGCCAAGCGTGCTGAGAAGTCAGTCGGCAGAGCAATAGCTTCGTCCAGTGCATTTGTATGCAAGGACTGGGTATGCCCAAGAGCAGCAGACATAGCTTCCATACAGGTACG
>CAZQQK010000183.1:0-1302 GCA_964595445.1 uncultured Phascolarctobacterium sp. | reverse complement strand
GCTAGAGGTATTATGTTTTGTCATTATAGCATTATTATTGTAAGTAGCTTATTTTAACAGGCTTTGATCATAGTAGTAAGTGATAAATAGCAATTATTGGAAGATATAAAAATGACGAAAGAAATTTTAGAGTATGTAAAAAAACAAACAGCTGCTTTAATTTCGGCATAGAGTTGCAGTAAAGAAGTTAGGGCTGCTGCTGAAAAGTGGTTGAAGTCTATAGATACAGATTCTGAAAAGGAAGCAACAAAGGCTTATTTAACTGAATTGGAATTGGATATCATGCCTGTTGATGGGTTGATTGCTTTAGTTGGTTCTGATGTTGGTAAAAAAGTTTTTGGCACGGAAACCGCAAAGAAGATATTACTGTATGCAGAAGATATAAAAGCTGCTGGAGCAGTTTATTGTGATTGTCCAGCATGTGCTGCTGCGAAAGCTATTCTTGATAAAAAACAAGAAATACTTTAAGATGAATAATAAAAATCCAGTTTACTGTTTGACAGTAAGCTGGATTTTTAGGTTTAGTGACTTTAGTCAGTGAAGTGCTAGTGAGTTTATTTGAAAAGTATTTGCTGGGTGTACTTTTCCTTGTTAAAAGGCATCTTGAAACACTAGGCAACGTGTAAAGAGAGAAGTGCATTAATAAGCTGAAAACATAGATAAAAATTTTAAGAAAAGTGCTTTAAAAGTGTTGACATGCTATGTATTAGATGTTACAATATATAAGCATCGTAGGAGAGCTATGCTTCGATGAAGGAGGTAACAATATGGCGCTTGAAGTTTTAAAAGAAGCTGAACAACGGACTGTGGGAGTTAAGCAGACGGAGAAGGCTGTAATAAAACAGATTGCCGAAATAGTCTACATTGCTAGTGATGCGGACGAAAGAGTTACCGGCGAATTGCTCGAACGCTGTCGTGAAACTGGTGTGCAGGTTGACTGTACAGAAACCATGATTGATATCGGCAGAGCCTGCAATATTAATGTAAAAGCTGCAGCTGCTGCGATTCTTAAACATTGATAAGGGCTTGGTGAAAACTAAGTTTTTATAATTATTAAAATCTAATTGTTTGGAAAGGAGGTGCCGATATGCCTACAATTAATCAGTTAGTACGTAAAGGCAGAGAGGTTCTGAAAAGCAAATCTACTGCTCCGGCATTGAAAGAATGTCCGCAAAAACGTGGTGTTTGCACTCGTGTTTATACTACTACTCCGAAAAAACCTAACTCTGCACTTCGTAAAGTAGCTCGTGTACGTTTAACTAACGGCATTGAGGTTACTGCTTATATTCCGGGTATCGGTCA
>CAZQQK010000182.1:0-1306 GCA_964595445.1 uncultured Phascolarctobacterium sp. | reverse complement strand
ATATAGTAGATTTTAATTATTTAATCTGTCTACTATATAGGGAGCATATCATTTATAAGTCTTTAGGGAATTTTTATTTTTATACCTTTTATCAAACCGTCTATATAATGTGTGTAACGCATTGTTTATTATTTTCTTGTCCAACATATTAGAACGACAAATCAGCTTTTATATTACTGCATAATTAACTATAACATCAGCATCAGTAAAAATCTTTTTACGAAGCAATCTACAACGTAATTTTTTTATTAGACAATCTTTGCTTAAATAAAAAGTCGCCTACTTTATAAGCGACTTGCAATACACCTATATTAATAATGTAAAAATCAGCTTTATTTTACTGCTTTTCAGGACAATTTATATCTCAACAACGGATAAACTTTATCTAAAACAGCCTGTAAATGTCTTAAAATCAGCAAGCATTGACAAATCATACGTTCCTTAAGAATAAAAGTGCGTAAAGTCATACATAAAGCATCATTTTCTACTGTAAACTTTACATCAGAATAATCACGATTCAACTCATTCAGAAGCGGAAAAATTATCTTCTGCTGATGCAAGGTCAAGTCCATGATATTCTGACAGCTAAACGTCAATATCCTATCACGCAAAAATACTAATACACTCACATTTTCCAGCTTACAGCACTGCATATCTACAGTAATGCCTCTAGTCTCATTCATTTCATAGACAAGACCTTCCATACTAAGCAGCTGCACAAATAAATCTTTATAATAAGCATGACTCAGCATATCATTACTCATCGTTTTCACCTTTCTTCAATTTCAATAATTCCTGAAATACATCTTGTATTAAAACTACTGCGCTCTCCATTCTTTGCAGTAATTCCGCACACTCATCTATCACATCATCTGCATTAAGTTCAGTTTCAACCATACAGAATACTGCTCGATGCTTATCTATAAAAACTTTCAGCCAATTTATTTTATTATTCAAAACTCCGCAATAATAGTAAGCATCCGGAAAGATAGTTTCTGTCAATAAAGAGATGACCTTAGCTTTAAAGCTTAATCGGTTATCCGCAAATATCATTTCACAGGGAAAACAGTAACTTTTTTCCGTCTTCCACTCAAAGCACAGAACAGCTTTATCATTAAATTGATAGCTAATACCCAACTGTTCAAGTTTACTAACAAAACTTTGTTGATAAGCCTGTCTGTTATCTGTCATAACCATCCCTTCTTTCTTACAGGCAGAAATACATTATCTCGATATTTACTAAAACATATATTTTGAAAAGTTTCCTTACACGTATTATACAATAAAAACTTTCTCTACATCTTAT
>CAZQQK010000181.1:0-1316 GCA_964595445.1 uncultured Phascolarctobacterium sp. | reverse complement strand
ACCGTGCGGAGATTAACAAGCTCATCGGCAAGGTGAAGGAAAAGGGCTATGCGCTTGTACCGCTCAAGCTGTACTTTAAGCATGGTCTGGTGAAGATGGAGCTGGCGCTGGCAGTTGGCAAGAAGCTGTACGATAAGCGTCAGGACATGGCCAAGCGCGACGCGAAGCGCGAGATGGAGCGCGCGCTGAAGGACAGGAATCGCTGATAGACGGGTGAATTCACAAATTCTTCATGCACAGTGATTTGACTTTTTGACTAAAGCATAGTAAAATATCATTGTAGCGTATCGGCTCTTTCACCGATATATTCCAATTTGGGGATGTACTGGTTTCGACGGGGGCAGGTGCGGTATGATAAGCGAGCCGTGGTTCCATCTGCACGTTAATCGGTGGGACGTTTAAATATAAACGCTGATAAAGAATACGCTTTAGCAGCCTAACTGCTAACTGTCGTCTGAGCTTCTTCCCATGGGCGAGGAATGACAGTCAAATAGTGGGATACTCTTCAGCTGATTATCGTAAGCTTTAGGGGAAACACAACGGTATAGCAACCTGAACGCCCGGCGTTAGGCAGTCAGGAAGCGAAATAAAGTATGACGTCTGCGCTCGGAGAAAGTTATATTGCAATATTTTCGGACAGGGGTTCGACTCCCCTCACCTCCACCAACAATATGTACACTTTTTATTGTTAATACGATATTGATGTGTTTTATATATGATAAATGGTGGAGAAAAAATCAATAAAATACTGTGCGTGAATAAATTTTATTCGTTTAAAGTAGATTTGTATTCGGATAAACTGGCAGTTCGGAAGGATTCTTATGGACTGCCAGTTTTTTTGTTTAGTGAATTGTTTTTGTGTATCGGATTAACAATTTCAGTAAGCTTTGTTGTGCAAAGTGATATTAAAAGGATGAAGGGAAAAACCTATAAAAACTAAAGCTATAATATTTTTAACAAACTTCACTTAAATTTTGGTAAAATAAAACTGCTGGAGCAAGAGCTCAAGCAGTTTTTTGTGGTTTGATATATTAAGTTTTTCGTTTAATAAAATACCAGCTGTGTGCGGTATACAGCACTTACTCCAGCGTTAAGTGCAATTAAGCAACCGAGAGAAAGAGCTATAAGTAATGATGCTTCTTTGCTGTTTAATGGCTGTTGGTCGTTTATGGCTCTTTTGATTGCTTTGCTGCATAAAACTATAAGCATACCAAACAGAAACAAAGAGAAAAGTAAATTTAACATAAAACGCTCCTTGAATAAGACAACGTAGAATATATTTTCGCCAGCTTATTCTTGTATAGTAACTATAAGAA
>CAZQQK010000180.1:0-1354 GCA_964595445.1 uncultured Phascolarctobacterium sp. | reverse complement strand
TATTACTTTTTTCTAATTTTTTTGCAGACATATGACAAACAGCACATTCCCTGCTGCCATCTATGTTTTTATTGTAAATACTATTGCAATCAAACAACTTCTCTAAACTTTGCTCATTATAACGACAAAGTTTATCCTTATTCAACTCTTTACTTACAACTGCAAAAGCATTTCGCTGTGTTTCTGAACCTCTCAAATCATCAGCAGAACATTGTGTATAACCCATTGCCATATACAGCTGAGTCCCAAAATTATCTAACATCCATTGATTGCAAGATGTATGCATTCGTTTTAATACAGCTTTTGTATTATCTGTATTAGCTGCCAGCAAATAGAAGTGTCCTCCACCTGCATAAATTAAATTAGCTCTGCTCAAATGTAATTCTGTTAATAGTTCATCTATATAATTCTCCATAAACAGTTCCAAATAAAAGGAACGACCACGCAAATTTTTAAGTGCTCCTTTGGAGGGAATAGTATAAATGAAATTCTGAATACCAGAAAAATCACCAGATACTAATAAAAAAGTTTCCTTTTGTCTAAAAGTTTTATTTTCAGAACTATAACAGTAACGCTTAAAATCGTTTATTCCTTTATCTTTCAAGTACTGATACATACAACTTGCTATTGCAGCCGTAATTTTAGAATGAATAAATAAAGAAATATCTCCGACTTCAGCATTATTTGTACTTGATGGTACAAATGACATCACATCTTCTAAAATTCGCAACAGTTCATTATTGCTCATCTGCATTATATTGCCAGTTTGAAAATTATTACGCAATAGTTCTACCAAATCTTGATACTTATCATCTGATGCCATACAATTTTCTGTTGTAGGATAATTAAATTTATCTTTTGGATTCATCCCTCGCAGATAATAACAGCTTAAAGGTTTATTTGTATATTCACCAAAAATATTAAAAACACTTTGTAGGCAAGCACTTGCATTAAAGCCTTTATCTTCTCCCTCATTTTCACGCCTATCTGCTGCTGCAGAAATATTATCTGCTTCATATACTAAATAACTGATATCATTATCAGCAATAGAAGCATTTTTTAATGCACTGCTATGATGAAATTTTACACAACGTAAAATTTTTTTTGCTTCTGGAGAATCATCAAGAAATTTTTGCAGAAAGGTTACCCCCGCATTAGAATGATTTCCTAAACTGCGATCAGCTCGAATACATACCTTACCTATATCATGTAAAAGTGCTCCTTTTACCAATAGATCAATTTCTGACACCGACAGTTCCTCCTTTCGACAAAATATATTAAACAAAATTTACATCTATATAAAAATCTATTATTTATATTCTACACTATTTATTAAAATCCTTTTAGGAAAAAT
>CAZQQK010000179.1:0-1360 GCA_964595445.1 uncultured Phascolarctobacterium sp. | reverse complement strand
TCCAAATCACTGGCGATGTTTTAGCTACTTCAGGTACTATCAATGGCTTGACTTTTGCTGGTGAAGATTCCTTTATCAAAGGTAATGTCAACACTGAGGGCAATAGTAACGCTAAACTTACCTTGAAAAACAACGGCAGATGGATTAACCAAGGCGACAGCAAAGTTGAAGATTTAACTTTAGCTGGCGGTGTTGTTGATTACACTGCAGAAGGTGCGGAGGGTACAATTGAAGTTGGTACCTTGTCCGGCAAAGGCGATATAAAAGTTTCTGATGCAGAAAAAACATTAATGACTGTTGGTGAAGCAGGAGAAGGAAAAGAACTTAAAGCAACTACAAGCAACCAAGAAGTAGACCTGGAAGATTTGACTAACGTTGCACAATGGGAAGACGGCTCTGGTACAGCTGTTGACGTTGTAGAAAAAACCGGCGGCACTATTTACAGCAGCGAAAGTGCTGAAGTAAATGAAGACGGTACACTTGGCAAAGTAAATAAAGTTGTAGATGCAGCTAACTACAGCGTAAGCGACATGGCAGCAATCGGATTAATCAGCTGGCGTGCAGAAATGAACGACATGAACAAACGCCTCGGCGAACTGCGTAACGCTAACGGTGAGCATGGAGTATGGGTACGTATGGTACGCGGAGAAGACAGCTATAAGAGCGTAACCCATCAATACAACCAATATCAATTAGGCTTTGACCAAAAACTCAGTGCAGATTCCTCCTGGACAGTAGGTGCAGCATTAAGCTACACAGACGGAAAATCCAGCTTCGCTAAAGGGAACGGAGAAAACACCAATAAAGCAATCTCCGTATACGGAAGCAAAGTAAATAAAGACGGCAGCTTCATTGACGTAATTGCGAAATATGCACGTCTGGAAAACGAATTTAACGTAACCAGCGGCATGGGCGGCGGTGATTTTGACACCAACGGCTACAGCGTAAGTGCAGAAGTAGGCAAACGTTTCCAACAAGGAAGCGGCTTGTGGATTGAACCGCAGGCAGAACTGAGCTATGGCAAAGTATCCTCAGTAGACTACATGACTAAAAAAGGACTGAAAGTAAATCAGGACGGAATGGAAAGTCTGGTAGGACGTCTGGGATTCAGCTTAGGACAAGATATTAAAGGCGGCAACGTATATGCAAGAGCATCCTATCTGTATGACTTTGACGGAGAAACAGCAGTAACACTGGGTGGACAACAGAAACTGGAACAAGACCTCGGCGGCGGCTGGTGGGAAGTAGGTTTAGGAACCAACATCAACCTGTCAAAAGCAGCATACATCTATGCAGATGTAGAAAAAGCACTTGGAGGAGAAGTTGACACCGATTGGCAATGGAATCTGGGTGTAAGATA
>CAZQQK010000178.1:0-1380 GCA_964595445.1 uncultured Phascolarctobacterium sp. | reverse complement strand
ATTTTAGTAATAAATTTATTAAAAAAAAAATTTTTATATATAAATAAAATAAAACAAAAGGAGCTGATAAGATGTCTATTATTTATCCAAATTCATCAGAATTTAAACAAATGCTGTCAGAGAAAAAGACTTTTTTAGCAGATTTCTTCGCAACTTGGTGCGGCCCTTGCAAAATGCTTAATTATGTTTTTGAAGATATAGAAGTACAAATGGGAAAACGTATAACCATTGCTAAAATTGATATTGATAAAGAACCACAGCTCACAGAAGAAATGGGTATCGGTATTATTCCTGCTTTATTTTTTATAAAAGACGGTGAAATTGTCTCTAACTACAGTGGTTTTCTGCCTAAACAGCGTCTTGCAGCACGTTTGGAAAAACTTTTGGGAAATACGCCTCCTGTAGAACCTGCACCTCCAACTGATTATGATCTTATAATAATCGGCGGCGGTGCTGCTGGTCTAACTTCTGCTATCTATGCTCGTCGTGCAGGTTTGAAAGTCTTGGTTTTGGAAGCCTTTGCTCCTGGCGGCAAATTAATCAAAACCTTTGAGTTGGAAAACTGGCCTGGAATAAAGAACGTAAACGGCTCACAACTGGCATACAATATATACGAACAGGCGATGGCACTGGGAACAATATACCTTTATGAAAAAGTTTCAGCAATCATAAGTGAAAACGAGCTGCATTATATAAGCTGCGCTTCTGGGAAAAAGTTCCGTGCTCCTGCTGTAATTATTGCTACTGGTACGGTAGAACGTACTCTTGGTATTCCAGGCGAACAGGAAATGATTGGTCATGGTGTAAGTTTCTGTGCAGTCTGTGATGCAGCTTTCTATCGTAATAAAGAAGTAATTATCATTGGTGCCGGCAATTCAGCTTTTGAAGAATCATTATACTTAGCAGAATTTGCTTCGCACATCACAATTTTAGCACGCAACGAACAATACAGTGCTGAACAAATAACGCAAAACAAGGTCTTTGCTAATAAAAAGATTACTGTTCTTCCTTGGCGTGAAGCACAGGAAATTATTATTAAAGATAATAAAGTTGCAGGCATAAGGGTATTCAATAAAAAAACCAATGCAAATGAAATTCTTCCTGCAAATGGCATCTTCCCCTATATAGGTGCTGATCCAGTAACAGATTTTTGCCTTAATCTTCCTATTGTCAATAAGCAAGGTTATCTTGAAGTAAATGCTGATATGACTACAGCAATCCCTGGTATCTTCGGGGCAGGTGATGTATGCGCCAAAGTTCTGCGTCAAGTAGTTACAGCAACAAATGATGGTGCTGTTGCTGCCCAAAGTGCTGTCAACTATCTTCGCAGCAAATAAGCTAAAGTAAACTTTCACTATAAGTTAGCTATATATGTTATAT
>CAZQQK010000177.1:0-1465 GCA_964595445.1 uncultured Phascolarctobacterium sp. | reverse complement strand
GTATAAATAACCAAAACAGGCAAAGAGGAGGTTTAAATTATGAAAGTAAGACCGTCTGTTAAGCCAATATGTGAAAAATGCAAAGTCATTAAACGTAAAGGCCATGTAATGGTAATTTGCGAAAACCCTAAACATAAACAAAAACAAGGATAAGAAGGAGGTGCACATTAATGGCACGTATTTCTGGTGTAGATTTACCGAGAGATAAACGTATAGAGTATGCTCTGCCGTATATTTACGGTATCGGCTTGACTCTCTCTCGTGAAATTTTAGCTAAAACTGGTATTAATCCGGATACTCGCGTTCGCGATCTGACCGAGGATGAAATTTCTAAGATTCGTGAAACCTTGGATCATGACTATAAAGTTGAAGGTGACCTCCGTCGTGAGGAGTCCTTGAACATTAAACGCCTGATTGAAATTGGTAGCTATCGCGGCAGAAGACATCGCGCAGGTCTGCCTGTTCGTGGTCAGAATACTAAAAACAATGCCCGCACCCGTAAAGGTCCGAAACGTACTATTGCAGGCAAAAAGAAATAATTAGCGAGGGAGGGATAAACCAGTGGCTGGCAAGAAAGTTGTTCGCAACAAAAAGAAAGTTAGCAAAAACATCATCAATGGTGTAGCGCATATTCGCTCCACCTTCAATAATACTATCGTTACCATCGCTGATACCGAAGGTAATGTTTTGAGCTGGGCCTCCGCAGGCGGTCTCGGTTTCCGTGGCAGCCGTAAGAGCACTCCGTTTGCTGCACAAATGGCTGCTGAAGAAGCAACCAAAGCTGCTATGGAGCATGGCTTGAAACAAGTAGAAGTATTTGTAAAAGGCCCTGGCGCCGGTCGTGAAGCTGCTATCCGTGCACTTCAGGCTGCAGGCTTGGAAGTTAACTCTATTAAAGACGTTACTCCGATTCCGCACAATGGCTGCCGTCCGCCGAAACGTAGAAGAGTATAATTGGAGGTGTAGATAGATGGCAATTGATAGAACGCCTGTCCTGAAAAGATGCAGATCTTTGGGCTTAGCTCCGGCATTTTTGGGCATTAGCAAGGAATCTAAACGCCAAGCTAAACGCCAAAACAAAAAGAAGAGCGAGTATGGCATTCAGTTAACTGAAAAACAAAAAGCTAAATTTATCTATGGTGTCTTGGAAAAACAATTCCGTGGTTACTATGATAAAGCTAAAAAGATGGAAGGAATCACCGGTGAAAATCTGTTGATCCTTCTTGAAAGAAGAATTGATAATGTTGTTTTCCGTCTTGGTTTGGCTAACACTCGCCGTCAGGCTCGTCAAATTGTAAGACATGGTCACATTGCCGTTAATGGTAAGCGTTTGGATATTCCTTCCGCTTTAGTTAGAGTTGGTGATGTAGTAACCGTTATGGAAAACAGCCGTGCAAAAGAGTATTTCAAAGGCATGGATGAGACTCTGGCTACTAAAGCAGTTCCGGCATGGCTGGTTCTTGAT
>CAZQQK010000176.1:0-1485 GCA_964595445.1 uncultured Phascolarctobacterium sp. | reverse complement strand
AAATCGACCTCCCAATCGTTAGATTTTTGGTCTAACAATTGGGGGTCGGTTCAAAACAAGACTCCTGTAAAAATTAAATTTTATTTGAAGAACATAGCATAATAACCATTAAAGAAGATATAAAGCACGATTAATGGGAGGATATAAGTAGCGTAAAAGCGAATCCATTTGGGAAATGGTACGCCTTTGCCTGTATCAGCTTCAGCAATAAAATTGTTCCAGCCCCAGCCGTAGCGGCTGGTACAGAATGCAAGGTAAACTAAACTTCCGAGAGGCAGCAGATTGTTGCTTACTAAAAAGTCTTCTAAGTCAAGAATACAGGTGCCTTTTCCTAAAGGCTGAATATTGCTCCAAAGGTTGAAACCAAGAACGCAGGGAAGAGAAAGCAGGATAATAGCTATGATGTTATAGCGAATAGTCTTTTTTCTTTCCCAGCCTGTAAGATCACAGATACAGGAAGTAATATTTTCAAAAACAGCAATTACAGTAGACATAGCTGCAAACAACATGAAGAGGAAAAACAGTGAACCCCAGATACGTCCGCCGCTCATAGCATTAAATACATTGGGGAGAGTAATAAACAGCAGATTTGGTCCGCTGTCTGGATTGATACCAAAGCTGAAGCAGGCAGGGAATATTATCAGACCGGATACAATGGCTACGAAAGTATCAAGAGCCATAATATACATGGCTTCACCGGTAAGACGCTGTTCTTTGCCTATATAGCTGCCAAAAATAGCCAGTGCACCGATACCTAAACTTAAAGTAAAAAATGACTGTCCCATAGCAGCAAAAACAACTTCATGGACACCGTGTTCAACAACCTTGCTGAAATCTGGATAGAGATAATATTTCAGTCCTGCTGCACTATTGGGAAGCATAACAGAGTTGGCAGCAAGAACGAGCATAAGCACTAAAAGGCAAGCCATCATAGCCTTTGTAATACGTTCTACGCCATCTTTTACACCTAGATAACAAACACCAAAACACGCAAGCACAATAAAAATCATATTTCCAGTCATAGTAACAGGGTCACTAAGCAGAGCACCAAAAATGCTTCCTATACCTTTGGCATCCAAACCAACAAAACCGCCAACTGCCATTTTATAAAAATAATACAGCATCCAACCAGATACGGTTGTATAAAACATCATGAGAATAACGTTTCCTGCGATAGCACCGTATTTATAAAGATGCCATTTGGTACCTTTGGGTTCCAAAATATCGAAGGATTTAGCTGCACTGCGCACACTGGCACGACCGACAGCAAATTCTGCTACCATTATCGGTAAACCTAACAGCAGCAAAAAGCATAAATAAATGAGAACAAAAGAGGCACCACCATATAAACCTGTGATGTATGGGAATCGCCAAACATTGCCTAAGCCGATAGCACAGCCGGCAGAAATCAGAATAAAGCCGAGACGCGAGGAAAAATTTTCCCTTTCCATAATACATATCTCTCCCTAAAATTTAATTTAATAT
>CAZQQK010000175.1:0-1501 GCA_964595445.1 uncultured Phascolarctobacterium sp. | reverse complement strand
CAATTACACTAACTACAAAAGATACAAGAACCAAACCAGTACCGCATTTTACATAGTCCATAAATTTGTAGCCACCAGGTCCAAGTACCAAAGTACAAGGAGGAGTACCTACTGGAGTAGCAAATGCACAAGATGCTGCAACACCAATAGCCATTACAACAGCCTTAGGATCAGCACCAAGTTGTTTAGCGATAGCTATACCAATCGGACACAGCAGAGCAGCAGAAGCAGTATTGCTCATAAACTGAGTAAGGAAACAGGAGATTGTAAACAATACTACAGTTACAATCAGCGGAGAAGGAGAACCGCCCATCAAAGAAACTGTCCAGTTAGCAATCAAAGCACCAGCACCAGTTTTATCCATAGCTTCAGATACAGGCATCATACCTGCAAACAGGAATATAGTCACCCAGTCAATAGAAGCATACGCTTGTTTTTCAGTTAAGCAGCCAGTCAGTACACAAACCAATGCACCAATGATGGCAGTCATTTCCAAAGAAATAGCCTTTATATCAAGCGCCATTACAACTACGCAGGCTAACAGAATAATACCGGAAATTATCTGCTTATTCTTATCATGGGTAGTAGCTTCTATTTCCTGTTCAATTTCCTGGTCAGCATCCAACTCTGCTTTCGGCAGCAGATGTTTACCGATAAACAACATATAGATAATACCAGCTAAAGATATCGGTATGCCAATCCAAGCAAACTAAAAAAAGCCAAAACCGGGAATCCCCGCAGCAGTCAGTGCGCCATTTGCGATAATATTAGGCGGTGTACCAACCATAGTGATGATACCGCCCCAACCGCAGGCATAAGCCAAAGGCATTAACTGACGAGATGCAGGAATCTTTGCTGCTGCACAGATACCCAAAGCTACCGGCAGCAGGCAGGCACAAGTACCTGTATTAGAAAGAACAGAAGAAAGTACAGTACCAACCAGCATCAAACCAAACATCAGGCTGTTTTCACCAGTACCGCAGATACGTACCACTTTCTCGCCTATCGCCTGTGCCAGTCCTGTGTAGAACATCGCTGCACCAACAACAAACATGCCGGCAAACAAAACTACAGTAGAGTTAGAAAGACCGCTGAATACCTGTTTTGCAGGAATCAGACCCAATAGACCGCAGGCAATTGCACCTGCAACGGCAGTAATTGCTAAAGGAATGAGTTCGGTTACAAACAAAAGTGCAACTACAGCCAAAAGAACTAAACACTTGATAGCAGGGGACATAACTAATACCTCCTCTATAAACATTCCGAAAATAGTATATTTATTCGTACTAGATACTTATCATATACCTTTTCGTTGGTTTAATAATACCATTCTATCTCCTATAAAATCAGTAGCTCACGCAACATTTTTAATATTTTATCTGAAAATTCCAGCTAGTTTAATTATTAAATCAAACGCATTTATTTACATTTTTATAAATAAATTTTCTAATCTTATTTTAATTACTAAAGTGTAGTATTTTAGCACTCCAGATACTAATTT
>CAZQQK010000174.1:0-1513 GCA_964595445.1 uncultured Phascolarctobacterium sp. | reverse complement strand
TATCCCCGAGGTAACTTTTATCCGTTAAGCGACGGCAATTCCATTCTCTACCGCCTGATCACTAAGCCCTGCTTTCGCATCTGTTCGAGCTGTCACTCTCACAGTTAAGCTCCCTTATGCCTTTACACTCGATGAATGATTTCCAACCATTCTGAGGGAACCTTTGGGCGCCTCCGTTACTCTTTGGGAGGCGACCGCCCCAGTCAAACTGCCCGCCTGACACTGTCCCGAGTTTCGTTACTCCTACGGTTAGAATTTCGATACATCAAGGGTGGTATCCCAACGTCGGCTCCAACGATACTGGCGTACCGTCTTCCACGCCTCCCACCTATCCTGTACGTAATGTATCAAAACACAATGTCAGGTTACAGTAAAGCTCCATGGGGTCTTTCTGTCCAGTCGCGGGTAACCTGCATCTTCACAGGTACTTCAATTTCACCGGGTCCCTCGTTGAGACAGTGCCCAAATCGTTACACCTTTCGTGCGGGTCGGAACTTACCCGACAAGGAATTTCGCTACCTTAGGACCGTTATAGTTACGGCCGCCGTTCACCGGGGCTTCGGTCGAATGCTTTGGGTTTCCCCTGACATCCTTCCTTAACCTTCCGGCACTGGGCAGGTGTCAGCACCTATACGTCAGATTTCTCTTTAGCAGGCACCTGTGTTTGTGGTAAACAGTCGCTTGGGCCTCTTCTCTGCGACCGCTTCTTGCTCCATCTGTTCAGACTTCACATTCGCGGCTACCCTTATCCCGAAGTTACGGGTACATTTTGCCGAGTTCCTTAACGAGGGTTCTCCCGCGCACCTTAGGATTCTCTCCCCGCATACCTGTGTCGGTTTACGGTACGGGCGGTAATTCTCTCACTAGAAGCTTTTCTCGACAGTGTGGGGTCAACAGCTTCGCGTCCATTTCTGGACACTCCTCATCACGCCTCAGACTTTCGGTACACGGATTTGCCTTTGTACCATCCTACACGCTTATACAGGAACTTCCATTCTCCTGCCTGCCTACCCTCCTGTGTCACTCCTTCGCTCAAACAATCATTACCGGTACTGGAATATCTGCCAGTTGTCCATCTCCTACGCTCTTTGCCTCGGATTAGGTCCCGACTTACCCTGGGTCGACGATCGTTGCCCAGGAATCCTTATGCTTTCGGTGGAAAGGATTCTCACCTTTCTTTTCGCTACTCATACCAACATTCTCACTTCCCTGAAGTCCACCGCACCTTCCAGTGCGACTTCTGCCCTCAGGGAACGCTCCCCTACCCCACATACTTTCGTATGTAGCCACAGCTTCGGTTCCGTACTTTAGCCCCGGTAATCTTCGGCGCAGGGTCTCTCGACCAGTGAGCTATTACGCACTCTTTAAATGGTGGCTGCTTCTAAGCCAACATCCTGGTTGTTTTAGAGACCCCACATCCTTCTCCACTTAGTACGGCATTGGGGACCTTAGCTGGTGGTCTGGGCTGTTTCCCTTTTGACCACGGATCTTATCACTCGTAGTCTGACTCCCA
>CAZQQK010000173.1:0-1530 GCA_964595445.1 uncultured Phascolarctobacterium sp. | reverse complement strand
GGTTATAAATACTTGTTTTACTTGCAAAAGCTTATAATAAATGATATACTAAAAGCATCATATAAGGAAGTATTTCCAAAATAGTATTATTATTAAATTTGAAAAGCGTATAAAAACTGTATATATTTCTTATAGAGGGAAAACCGGTGCAAGTCCGGTACTGTATCGCAACTGTAAAGGAAGTTTAACAGCTGTATATCTTCACAGGATGCTGTAAAATGATGAACTAAGTCAGGGTGCCGCTATAAGAATTTTTCTGTAGGCTTGCGATTTACAAGTACAGGAAAAGCCGTTTGTGTCAACAGATGGCTTCATTAGATGTGTGTGTCCTGCTTATGGAATTTCAGTTAACTGCAGCGATACCGCAGCAGTTTTTTTATTTATTAGCAAAGAAACTATTTAGGTTTCTGTAATATGAGCAGGCGTATGATAAGTCTGTAATTAGCAGTATTGAATATTTATTAATAATTGTAATATTGTTGTTAAGCAAAGAAGGGTGAGAAATGACCAAGCATCTTTTTAATTATTGTGCGATTGATTGGTATGAAAAGGAAATGCAAACCAACGGAAAAAGTTTAGCTGAATATGTACAGCTGTTAGGTGTAGACGGAATTGAACAATTTATTTATACTCTTGAAGAGCCTAAGCCATGCTATAAAGACCTTACAGTAGGTGCGCATCTTAATTATTGGCCATATTGGATGGATTTTTGGCTGAAAAAAGCTAAGCGCCTGCGTCAGCAATTTCGGAATATTCGTGAGCGGCAGACTTATTTTAAGGATGCTATGAGCTGTGATGAATGGCTTTTTGTTATTCGCCGCAACATTTGTGTAGCACTTTCTCAGCAGCCTGAATATTTAGTATGGCATGTAGCCGAAGCAGATAATGAAAAAATTTTTACTTATGATTTTCGTTATAATGATAGAGAAGTTCTTACTGCAGCGGCAGATGTATTTAATGCTGTAGCAGATGAAGTACCGGCAGATGTTACTGTGTTGTTTGAAAATCTATGGTGGCCTGGTCTACGTCTTACTGATGTAAGAAAAGTAAGGTACTTTTTCGAAAGAATTGAACGTAAAAATGTTGGTATTATGCTGGATACAGGACATTTAATGAATAATAATCCTCGCCTGCGTACAGAAGCAGAGGCAGCGGATTATATCTGTCGAGTTATTGATAAACTTGGTCCTTATGCAGAGCTGATTAAGGGAGTACATCTTAATTGTTCACTTTCTGGTCGCTATTTGCAGACTTTTGAACGTAAAGTACCTGATATTGAAGATATAGAATTACTTTGGCGTCATATTGTTTCTATAGATCGTCATCAACCTTTCAGTACAAAAGCAGCTAAACAGATTTTACAATATGTTCAGCCAGAATATGTTAATCATGAGATGACTTATGAAAATATGACACAGATGCAGGAAAGAGTAGCACAGCAGTTAGAAATGATTAGATAAATATATTTTTTTGAAAACGTCTGAAAATTTCAGACGTTTTCGTTTTGTCGCAGAAATTTAGAATTAATTA
>CAZQQK010000172.1:0-1552 GCA_964595445.1 uncultured Phascolarctobacterium sp. | reverse complement strand
GGCGGTCGTACCGTTGGTGCTGGCGTTGTTTCTGAAGTAGAAAGCAAATAATTTTCTTCTTCGATATAATACTGTAAAAGACCGGTCTAAAAGACCGGTCTTACCTTTTTAAAATAGCAAAGACAACAGCTATTTTCTGCTTGAAACAGCTTTCTATGTTGATTTACATTTCAAGAAAAAATTTGCTGTTGGCGAATATTTATAGTTGACATAAAGTGTTAACTGTGTTACTCTATATTAGCGACAATTTGTGATTGGTTTTATTATTTTGAACGTAAGCGAGGTGTAACTAAATGCGTAACCTGATTACTTTGGCTTGCACTGAATGCAAACAAAGAAACTACCAGACCAATAAAAACAAAAAGAACGATCCTGATCGTATCGAACTCAATAAATATTGCAAGTTCTGCAAAAAACACACTCTGCACAAAGAAACTAAATAATTTGGTTGTTTATGTGTAATTGGGTAGTAATAGCAAGGATGTGACAAGATGGCCGTTCCAGAGACTACAGACGCTGAGAACAAGGGAACAAGTATTGCAGCTTTTCTTAGTGAAACTAAAGTAGAATTGAAAAAGGTTACCTGGCCTACCAAACAAGAGCTTATTGCTAACACCATTGTGGTACTTATTGCAGTTGTTTTGTGTGCGGCTCTGATATGGATCATAGATTCTGTTTTTAGTATTTTGTTCCGCATGATATTGCAGTAATTGTGATAAGACTTAATGTAAGGAGGGAAAGGGAAGCGTTGCTTTCCATGTAATTATGGAAGAGAAAAGGCAAGAAAGACATTGGTATGTAATCCATACTTATTCTGGCTATGAGAATAAAGTGCGCGCGAACCTGGAACGTAAGGTTCATTCCTTGGGCATGGAAAATGAGATTTTCCGAATCGAGATACCTATGGAAAAAGAGGTTGAGATTGGCTCGGATGGCAAGAAAAAGGTTGTAGAACGTAAGGTGTTTCCTGGATATGTTTTAGTGGAAATGATTATTAACGAGCGCAACTGGTATGAAGTCCGCAATACTACTGGTGTAACTGGCTTTGTTGGGTCTGATTCTACAAAACCTAATCCTCTTACTGATGAAGAAGTTAGAAATTGGTTAGGTGTTTCTGAATCCGATAAGCCTGCTAAAATTGATTTTCAGTTACAACAGCTTGTACGTCTTAAATCTGGTCCGTTGGCAGGTCAAGCTGGCAAGATTTCAGAAATCAATGAGGAAAAAGGTAAACTGAAAGTACTTGTTGATATGTTAGGACGTGAAACTCCTGTTGAAATTGATTTTACACAAGTTGAAGAAGCTGAATAAGTAAGGAGGTGTAATTAAATGCCGAAAAAAGTCGTTAAAATGGTGAAATTACAGGTACCGGCTGCTAAAGCTACTCCGGCTCCTCCGGTAGGTCCTGCACTTGGTCAGGCTGGTGTTAACATCATGGCCTTCGTTAAAGAATTTAACGCACGTACTGAAAAGCAAGCTGGTCTCATTATTCCTGTTGAGATTACTGTTTTTGAGGATCGTTCCTTTACTTTTGTAACCAAAACCCCTCCGG
>CAZQQK010000171.1:0-1574 GCA_964595445.1 uncultured Phascolarctobacterium sp. | reverse complement strand
GAGCCGACATCGAGGTGCCAAACCTCCCCGTCGATGTGAACTCTTGGGGGAGATCAGCCTGTTATCCCCGAGGTAACTTTTATCCGTTAAGCGACGGCAATTCCATTCTCTACCGCCTGATCACTAAGCCCTGCTTTCGCATCTGTTCGAGCTGTCACTCTCACAGTTAAGCTCCCTTATGCCTTTACACTCGATGAATGATTTCCAACCATTCTGAGGGAACCTTTGGGCGCCTCCGTTACTCTTTGGGAGGCGACCGCCCCAGTCAAACTGCCCGCCTGACACTGTCCCGAGTTTCGTTACTCCTACGGTTAGAATTTCGATACATCAAGGGTGGTATCCCAACGTCGGCTCCAACGATACTGGCGTACCGTCTTCCACGCCTCCCACCTATCCTGTACGTAATGTATCAAAACACAATGTCAGGTTACAGTAAAGCTCCATGGGGTCTTTCTGTCCAGTCGCGGGTAACCTGCATCTTCACAGGTACTTCAATTTCACCGGGTCCCTCGTTGAGACAGTGCCCAAATCGTTACACCTTTCGTGCGGGTCGGAACTTACCCGACAAGGAATTTCGCTACCTTAGGACCGTTATAGTTACGGCCGCCGTTCACCGGGGCTTCGGTCGAATGCTTTGGGTTTCCCCTGACATCCTTCCTTAACCTTCCGGCACTGGGCAGGTGTCAGCACCTATACGTCAGATTTCTCTTTAGCAGGCACCTGTGTTTGTGGTAAACAGTCGCTTGGGCCTCTTCTCTGCGACCGCTTCTTGCTCCATCTGTTCAGACTTCACATTCGCGGCTACCCTTATCCCGAAGTTACGGGTACATTTTGCCGAGTTCCTTAACGAGGGTTCTCCCGCGCACCTTAGGATTCTCTCCCCGCATACCTGTGTCGGTTTACGGTACGGGCGGTAATTCTCTCACTAGAAGCTTTTCTCGACAGTGTGGGGTCAACAGCTTCGCGTCCATTTCTGGACACTCCTCATCACGCCTCAGACTTTCGGTACACGGATTTGCCTTTGTACCATCCTACACGCTTATACAGGAACTTCCATTCTCCTGCCTGCCTACCCTCCTGTGTCACTCCTTCGCTCAAACAATCATTACCGGTACTGGAATATCTGCCAGTTGTCCATCTCCTACGCTCTTTGCCTCGGATTAGGTCCCGACTTACCCTGGGTCGACGATCGTTGCCCAGGAATCCTTATGCTTTCGGTGGAAAGGATTCTCACCTTTCTTTTCGCTACTCATACCAACATTCTCACTTCCCTGAAGTCCACCGCACCTTCCAGTGCGACTTCTGCCCTCAGGGAACGCTCCCCTACCCCACATACTTTCGTATGTAGCCACAGCTTCGGTTCCGTACTTTAGCCCCGGTAATCTTCGGCGCAGGGTCTCTCGACCAGTGAGCTATTACGCACTCTTTAAATGGTGGCTGCTTCTAAGCCAACATCCTGGTTGTTTTAGAGACCCCACATCCTTCTCCACTTAGTACGGCATTGGGGACCTTAGCTGGTGGTCTGGGCTGTTTCCCTTTTGACCACGGATCTTATCACTCGTAGTCTGACTCCC
>CAZQQK010000170.1:0-1609 GCA_964595445.1 uncultured Phascolarctobacterium sp. | reverse complement strand
ATTCTAATCTTATCTTTACTAACTTTCAAGAGAGTTAAAATACCGAAAATCATTTATTTTCTCTAGAATATATAAACAAAATATTTTTAATAACATACTGTGATTAATCACCACACAATTTTTCATCGTGTGTTAAATTTCATCTCAATACCTTGTCATCTGGTCTTATGACTGCCATCTCCATAGTTTGTTCTGTATATTTTAACATCAAATTCTATGGCTAACGTTTAGTTTATTACAATAATATATTTTCTCATAGATATAACCCACACTAAATGTTTTTCCTATATATTCCGTTACCAAAAAAGTTAACAAATCCTTTATCTCTCAAAAATTGTAGTTGTTGTCTAATTTTAGGCTTCACATTATTATTTTGAGGGTGTTGTTGTGATAATAGATTTTCAAATTTATATATCGCTCAATGTGAATATTGGACTTGAAGTTTGATTTATACTCCAAAGTTCCACTTTTACTTTTTAATTCATACTTACTATGACATTTTGAACAGTAAAAATCAGCGACAGGTCGATTGTTTTCAAAATGCTCTACACATGAATTTCCACAACGAGAACAAAACATATTACTGCTAACCCAATTTTCTGTTAATATTCTTGCTTTTTGAGAGTTGGAACGATAATTGGAAATTATACTGCTATCAAAGTTTAGTTGCATACATCTCTCCATAATTATTTTTTATATTTTTCAATACAACCTTTACATCTCTTTTATTCAAATCATCAACAAACCTTGCAAGTTCAATCTACTATTGAGATACCTCATTTGTCTACGGCTTCTCTTACAGAGATAAATTCCATAGCAACCTCCATCTTCTATAATACTGTATAATATTATATTCCAAAACTCGATCAACAACGATACCATTTTTCAAAAAAATCTACAGCTTTTTATAAACATCCCGTAAAAAATATTCTTATAATCTACATTCCCTTAGCTTTTTAACTGTTTATTCACCGTCATCTCATTCATTTATTTCTCTGTTTCACTCTTCAAAACTAGCAAAGTACATTCAAACAGAATATGATAAATCAGATAGTCAACAATTGCAGTTTCCACGGTAATAATAGCAAAGACAATCATGCTATTATTGCTAAATTCCTACTCTATCAAGCATTGTCCATACTGAACTTGTAAGCTAGATACCCCTCTTTTTCTCTTTGTACTAACCATCTTACAACATTCTTCTGAATCTTAAACACTCAGACCATTCTTTATATAAACTCATAACCATCCGTCAAATAGGTACTTTAAAGATAATTATAATCCATTCATACCAACCAGTTTTTTAAGACACTTGCTTTAACTTTTTAAGCAGATTGCATTTTTCACTTTCGCAGCCCCTTAATATGTCATTCCTTTCTTTACTTTAGTGACTTGCAAACTTACTACTGTACATTGGAATGACGTATTTTTGTATAACTATCGAAGCACCCCACACAGCAGGTGCTTCTTTATGAAGTGCTTTTTCATTTCTTTTTCTAAAAAACTCACCAGCATACCACTGACTAAAGACTATAAAAAACAGGAAACGCTAAAAATGAACCGACCCCCAATTGTTAGACCAAAAATCTAACGATTGGGAGGTCGATTT
>CAZQQK010000169.1:0-1609 GCA_964595445.1 uncultured Phascolarctobacterium sp. | reverse complement strand
AAAGAAAGCTCATTTATTATTCTTTTTATTTTTAGTATTTAATTGATTATGAAAGGAAGATATGAAAATGAGTTAAAATCTTTTAGGAATTATAGCTGCTGTTGTAATCATTATTGGTATGATTTTCAGCAGTTATAACGGTCTTGTAAGTATGAATGAAAATGTTACGGGAAAATGGGCACAGGTAGAAAATCAACTGCAGCGCCGCAATGATTTAATTCCTAATCTTGTAAATACAGTCAAAGGCTATGCAGCACATGAAACAGAGGTTTTTAAGGCAGTATCAGATGCACGTGCCAAACTTGGCGGAGCTAAAACTGTTGCCGAAACAGCAGCAGCAAATAACGAAATGAACAGTGCTCTCAGCCGCCTTTTATTTGTAGCAGAAAACTACCCCAACTTAAAAGCAAATACAAACTTTCAGCAATTACAGGACGAATTGGCAGGC
Source organism: uncultured Phascolarctobacterium sp. (assembly GCA_964595445.1). Taxonomy (GTDB): domain Bacteria; phylum Bacillota; class Negativicutes; order Acidaminococcales; family Acidaminococcaceae; genus Phascolarctobacterium_A. The sequence continues at coordinate 1,161 of CAZQQK010000169.1, read as the reverse complement.
ACTGAAAATCGTATTGCTGTAGCACGCAAAGATTATAATGATTCTGTTCAAGTTTATAACGCAAAAATAAAATCACTGCCGGCATCTTTATATGCAGGAGCTCTGGGATTCAGCTCTCGTGATTATTTCAAAGCAGATGAAGCCTCCAAAAATGTTCCGCAAGTTAAATTTTAATCCTGCGGCAAAGCCAATATACAGCTTAAGCAGATTATTTAGGTGAACAGCATGAAAAAAATTTTAATTTACCTAGTACTGCTGCTGCAAACATTTTTTGTTGCTACTGCTTTAGCAGCACCGAATCTGCCGCCGAAGCCATCTATAAGCAGCGGTATCTACGTTCAGGACTATGCCGGAGTCCTCACACAGGAAGATAAGCAAAAAATTCTCCGTATCGGTCAAGACCTTGATAAACAGACAAGTGCACAAGCTGCTGTTGTAACAGTTGATACACTGAACGGAGAACCTATAGAAGATTATGCACTTGCCTTGCTTCGCCACTGGGGTATAGGTACTAAGGAGCATAATAACGGCGTTTTAATCCTTATTGCTGTCAAAGATAGACAATCTCGCATTGAAGTAGGCTATGGTTTAGAGGGAGTACTTCCTGATGGTTTAACAGGACGTATCCAAGATAATTATATGTTGCCTTTTTTCAGAAAAGGTAATTACAGCCAAGGAATTCTTCAAGGATATATGGCTACAGCAAAAATTATAGCTAATAGTCAAGCAGTAAACTTAAAAAAAGCAAATTATCAAAGCGATGCTGTAAACAAGCAGGTTGATAACACAGATAATGTAGCTTTAAATAGGTTTCTTTTAATTGTAGCAATAATAGCCCTCCTAATTATTGATAATATATTTTTAGGCGGATTTTTCACCAACTTACTTTTGCTCATGTTATTCCGTCACGGAGGCGGTGGCAGCGGCGGATACGGCGGCGGATTTGGAGGCGGCAGCGGCGGTGGCGGCGGCTCAAGCCGTCATTGGTAAAAGTATTCTTTATAGTTAGCATATCTACATATTATCCACTAATATACACATATCAAAAAGGTCAATGTTTCAATTTATTGAAACATTGACCTTTTCTTTATTTATATGTTGTTATCATTCCCACTCGAGCGCCAGACCTTAATTTCTCGTGATAATACGCATTGAAAGTAC
>CAZQQK010000168.1:0-1652 GCA_964595445.1 uncultured Phascolarctobacterium sp. | reverse complement strand
TAGACATAAAAAATCGACCTCCCAATCGTTAGATTTTTGGTCTAACAATTGGGGGGTCGGTTCACTACAAAGACAACCCTGTTTTTCTGTATAAAAAAGCCAGCGTTATGAAGCGCTGGCTTTTAGACTTTGTGGATTATAAAATTAATTGATTAATCTTCGGTATAATTATTAGCCTTATCATATAAGGCGGTTACTTCTGCAGGAGGTTCGCCGCTGATAAGTGAAACAATTACGCCTGCTGCAAGGCTGGCAAAAAATCCAGGAATAATTTCATAAATACCTGTTTCTGCTGCCATAGTCAGATACCAAGCTATATCAACAGCAGCACCTACAACGATGCAGGCGATAGCACCCTGGAATGTAAAACGACGCCAGAAAAGACTTAGCATGATTGCAGAACCAAAAGCTGCACCGAAAACACCCCATGCATTGGAAACAAGTTCCATAATAGAGCCTGCACGTGGTGAATCAGCAATTACCAGTGCTACAGCAGAGATAACAAGAACGATAATGCGCCCAGCCCACAGCATTTCTTTATCTTGAGCTTTGTATTTACGCAGTACAGGTTTGTAAACATCACTGGCAAAAGCAGAGGCAGAGGACAGAAGCTGACTGGATGCTGTACTCATGGAAGCTGCAAGCACACCGGAAAGAAGAATACCGCTCATAATGGCTGGGAAGATATTGCGAACCATAGCGATGAAAACCAAAGAATTTTTGTTGATGTTTTCATCCATACCCAGATACATACGACCTACAACGCCTACCATCGTAGCAAAGAAACAGATGAGTGCAGTCCAGCTGATGGCAATAATAGCAGATTTTTTCATCTCTTTTTGCGAACCTAATGACATGAAACGAATAATAATATGCGGCATACCAAAATAGCCTAAGCCCCAACCAAAGCCAGAAATTATATCGGTAGCTTTAGACATAGGATTCCAGTAATCGGGCGGAATAGCAGAAACTGCTGAAGGATTGATAAGGGATACAGCAAAAATTGGTGCAATAAGTAAAGAACCTAATATCATTAATCCCTGATAAAAGTCTGTCCAGCAAACAGCAGAGAATCCGCCAAGGAACGTATAACCAATGATGATGAATGCTGCTAGATACATAGTATAAGTTTGCTCAACGCCGATAACGATGTTGAACAATGTACCACAGGCTTTGATGCTGGAGGCCGAATAAATAGTATAGGCAATAAGAAAAACGATTGCGCAGATTACTTGCAGTACGTGGGATTTGGAAAGAAAACGATTGCTGAGATACTGCGGGATAGTAATGGAATCGTTAGCAACAATGGAAAAGCGGCGCAGACGCGGTGCTTGAAAAATCCAGCTGAGTGCATAACCTGTTAAAAGACCAATACTTATCCATGCTTGTCCAAGACCAAGTGCATAAATGGAAGTAGGCAGACCCATAAGCACCCAGGCGCTCATGTCAGAGGCTCCGGCAGAAAGTGCTGTAACCCATGGGCCCATTTGTCTTTCGCCTAAAAAGTAAGACTTTTCACCGCCATGGCGGTTTTTATAGAAGAACCAAATACCGATAGAAAGCATAAATAATAGGTAGATAAGAAATACTACCATTTCTGTTAAGTTCACAAAACAACCCTCCAAAAAATAATATACATATCTATTATACAC
>CAZQQK010000167.1:0-1690 GCA_964595445.1 uncultured Phascolarctobacterium sp. | reverse complement strand
ATGCTATAATAATCAATAAATAACTTTTTAGGAGGCAATAATGAATTTAGTAATAAATAAAATATATCATGGGTTCAAGGTTATAGAAACTAGCTATGTTGCTGAAGTTAGTTCTCAAGCTTATATTATGGAACATGTTCAAAGCGGTGCACATTTGTTTTATCTTGCCAATAATGATGATAATAAGGTATTTTCTATTGCTTTTAGAACTCCCCCCGCAGATGACAGCGGTGTAGCTCACATTTTGGAACATTCATCTTTATGCGGTTCACGTAAATATCGTCTTAAAGAGCCTTTTGTTGATTTAGTAAAAGGCTCTCTTAATACATTTTTAAATGCAATGACTTATCCCGATAAAACAGTTTATCCGCTTGCCAGTCGAAATGATAAAGACTTTCATAATTTAATGGATGTTTATCTTGATGCTGTTTTTTATCCGCTTATTTATGAAAATAAGTATACATTGCGTCAAGAGGGATGGCATTATAATATTGACAGTTTAGATGGAGAGCTTAGTTATAATGGTGTTGTCTACAATGAGATGAAAGGTGTCTATTCTTCGCCAGATGCATATTTGGAGAATGAATCAATGAAAGCACTTTTTCCAGATACTTGTTATCGTTTTGAATCTGGTGGTTATCCTGATGCTATCCCGCAGCTGACACAAGAAAAATTTGAACAATTTCATAAAACCTATTATAGTCCGGAAAATTCCTATATCTATCTATATGGTGATATGAATATTGAAGAAACACTGAAATATATTGATAATGATTATTTAAGCCATTTTACTAAAACTGATAATGTAAATACAGAAATCACAGAGCAAGAACCTTTAACACGCACAGCAGAGGTAGAAGCCTATTATCCTGTAGCACTTGGTGAAGACTGTAATGCAAAAACATATCATGAGCTTTCTATTGTAACAGGCAAAGCAACTGACTTGCAAACATCCATGGCACTGTCAATTTTAAAAAATATTCTTTTAGATAATGAATCTTCTCCTTTACGTCGTGCATTATTAAAAGCAGGAGTAGGGCAGAATATTAGCGGTAGTTATTTAAGCAGTGCCTTACAACCAGTTTTTTCAATACGTGCAAGCGGCAGCGAAAAAGATAAACGAGATCAGTTTATAAGTGTAATTTATAAAACTTTACAAGAACTTACAGTTAGCGGTATTGATAAGAAATTATTGGAAGCAAGTTTAAATTCAACAGAATTTAAACTTCGAGAAGCTGATTTTGGTGCTTATCCCAAAGGGCTTATTATAGGTTTAAGTATTATAGACAGTTGGATTTATAATGTTAATCCAATTGTTGCTGTAAATTATAACAAAATATTAGCTAATTTACGTCAAGCACTACACACAAATTATTTTGAAAATCTTATTGAAAGTTATCTGTTAGATAATACTCATAAAGTAATTGTAAGCTTATTACCGCAGCCGGGAAAAGAAGAAACCGAACAAAAAAAAGCTGCTGCTGAATTGGCAAAACTAAAAGCAGAAATGACTGAAATGCAGTTAAAAAAATATATTGATGAATGTAAAGAACTGCATCGTTTACAAGCAGAACCAGACAGTGAAGAAGCACGTGCATCTATACCTGTTCTTAAACGTAATGATATACGTCAGCAAATCGAAAATATATCTACAGAAGAAGAACATATAGATAAAAATACAATTATATAC
>CAZQQK010000166.1:0-1742 GCA_964595445.1 uncultured Phascolarctobacterium sp. | reverse complement strand
ATATACTTTAGACAGCAATATTTTATTAGATCTTCTTGAAGCAATGAATAAACAGCAGACAGTAAAAATCTATTGCCTTGACAAACAAATACATTATGTATGTCCATTGAAAATATATTGCAGTACGCAGACAGGTAGAAGATATTTACTTAATTATAATTACGATTATAAAAAATTGATGTTTAACCGTTTGGATCGTATTCTAAAATTAGAAATCCAACAACCAGAGAAAAAGTATATAAAATTTTGCAGAATTGCAGAACGAAAAGCTAAATATATTTGGGGTGTTGGCTTACCTCTGAAACGACGTTTGGAATATATTACTTTTACAATTCATGCAGCTGTTGATGAACAATATATAATACAGCGTTTACAGCGTGAAAAACGTTGCGGCAGAGTACAAAGATTAGATGAAGAGAATTATCGTTTTGAAGCGGAAGTTTATGATGCTCATGAATTGATTCCGTGGATAAGAACTTTTATTGGGCGGATAAAAGAGTTTACTTGCAGTGATGAGCGGGTAAAACAAATATTTAAGGATGACCTTTTGCAGATGGCGGCATGTTATTTGTCGGAGGATGTTATTAATGGCAAATAGAAATCAATTTTTTCATGAAATATATAGTAAGTATTTTAGTATTGTGGCACATATTTTGCAGTTGTCACAAAAACAAGGACTAAAAAGACAGGATATAGAAAATATTGTACAAAGGGAAGGTTTTTTAGAAAGCGGTATAACAATTCCAGATGCTTTAAAAACTCAGTATTGGGCTTTGCTGTTGCCTGATATGACAACACCTTTACGCTGTTCGCCAAAACAACCTTTGACACTTTTGCAAAAACGATGGCTTAAATCTTTGTTACAGGATGAAAGAATAGCTTTATTTGATGTTGATGACCGTGGCCTTGAAGATATAGAGCCGTTGTTTATACCACAACAGTTTGTTTATTTTGATCGTTATGATGATGGTGACGATTTTGCAGATGAGCAGTACATAAAAAATTTTCGTTTAATATTGAAAGCTATAGAGGAGAAACATAATTTAAGTATTAGCTATATTAGTGGTAGAGGTAAAAATATAACTGATATTTATCAGCCAAAGAATTTAGAATATTCTTCTAAAGATAATAAATTCCGTTTGAAAGCATATTGTAATGAAAAATTTTATGATTTAAACTTAGGGAGAATTATTACCTGTGAATTATACGAAAATGGAAAATCAGCAACTGGCAAAAAACAGTTTATAGAGCGCTGCAAGTTAGTGGTAGAGATTATAGATGAACGAAGTGCATTGGAACGCGCAATGCTGCATTTTTCTCATTTAGAGAAAAGAACAGAACGATTAAGTACAAACCGTTATCGTATGGAATTAATATATAATAAATATGATGAAACAGAAATGGTAATTCGCGTTTTATCTTTTGGACCTATGTTAAAAGTTATAGAGCCATTTGGTTTCATAGAATTGCTGCGTGAACGGTTAAGTAAACAGTTGGAGATTATAAAAATAGCTAAGAAAAATTAAATAGTTTGGGATTAATGAATTGTTTCCAAAGTTTAGTTTAAGTTTTGTCTTTTATTCAATAAGGTAACATAGAAAATCATAAATTTTATTTTATTTTATCCTAGAAAAGCAAAAAACCTGCTCTTATAAGAGCAGGTTAACTTGTAAAAATTAAGCCATAGCGTTAATTTTCTTTGCAAGTCTGGATTTTTTGCGAGCTGCAGCATTTTTATGGAT
>CAZQQK010000165.1:0-1756 GCA_964595445.1 uncultured Phascolarctobacterium sp. | reverse complement strand
AAATATTAAGAGAGTGAGATTATATAATGTTGAAATTAATAGGAATTCCTGTTACCGCATTTATATTTTGTGCGTTAATTGGTCCGGTGTTGATTCCTTTTTTGCATAAGCTGAAATTTGGGCAGTCTATTCGTGAGTGTGGACCTGCAAGCCATATGAAAAAGAGTGGGACACCTACTATGGGTGGATTGATGATGTTAGCTGCTTTATTGATAGCTTTGCTATGGGGGAAATTAACACCTCATATAATAATTGCATTAGTTCTTACTATTGGACATGCAATGATTGGTTTTATTGATGACTATATTAAGGTTGTTATGAAACGAAATCTTGGACTGACTGCTAAACAGAAATTCTTGTTACAGTTTATTTTAGCAGGGGCTTATGTATATTTTGCTGAAACACATATTCAAAATACTGAATTGTGGATTCCGGGTGTAAATATTATTGTTGATTTAGGTTGCCTTTATTATGTATTAGCATTTCTGTTGTTGGTAGGTACAACTAATGCTGTTAATCTTACTGATGGATTAGATGGACTGGTATCATTTGTTAGTTTGCCAGTTACTATGGCTTTTGCTTGTATTGCCTACATGCAGGGAATGCTTGATTTAAGTGGTTTTGCTTTAGGTTTAACTGGTGCTTGTTTGGGCTTTTTACTTTTCAATCGCTATCCGGCAATGGTTTTTATGGGAGATACAGGGTCACTGGCTTTAGGTGGTGCTGTTGCAGCTCTAGCTTTACTGACACGTACAGAGTTATTGCTTGTAATTATTGGTGGTGTTTATGTTGCAGAAGCTTTATCAGTAATTATTCAGGTATGTTATTTTCGTTTTACTGGAGGCAAGCGTTTTTTTCGTATGGCACCGTTACATCACCATTTTGAATTAGGCGGTTGGAGTGAAGTTAAGGTAGTACATGTGTTTACGGCTGTAAGCTGCCTGCTTTCAGTTGCTGGTTTGTTGTTATGGTTGTGTGCTTTTATATAATTGTTAGTTAGTGATATATAAGAGGTGTAGTTTATGTATAACGATAAGCCTGTTATTGTATATGGTGCAGGTGTAAGTGGATGTGGTGCAGCACAGGTGTTGGCGGATAAAGGCAGTCAGGTATATTTGTACAATGATTATGAATGTACTGTTGATGATGAGCTTTTGCAAAGTTTACATGCTGTAGGCGGTGGCTTGTTTTTTGGAATAGATGCTTTCAAAAAATTGCTTTCTGAAGCAGCTGTTTTAGTGCTGTCGCCAGGAATTGCCTGTGACAGTGCTAATGTTTTATTAGCAGAAGCTGAGGGAATTGAGGTTATAAGTGAGGTTGAGCTAGGATATCGTTTGTATGGAGGGCACATTGTTGCTATTACTGGTACAAATGGTAAGACTACTACTACTACTATTGTAGGTAAGATGCTTGAGCGCTTACCTGTACCATCTGCTGTGGGTGGTAATATTGGCTTAGCTTTTTCACGAGAAATAGAGAACTTAACGCAAGAATCATGGATGGCAGCGGAGCTTTCCAGTTTTCAGCTGGAGAAGGTGCAAAGCTTTTCTCCGGATATTGCTGTAGTTTTAAATCTTACTCCTGATCATTTGGAACGCCATCATACAATGGAAGCTTATGGTGAAGCAAAGAAAAATATTTTTCGCAGACAAGAAGAAAAGCAGATTACAGTGCTGAATTATGATGATCCTATAGTCCGCAGCTGGGGGAAAGAAACGAAGGGACAGTTATGTTATTTCAGTCGTAAGGAAAAGCT
>CAZQQK010000164.1:0-1844 GCA_964595445.1 uncultured Phascolarctobacterium sp. | reverse complement strand
TATTTATGTTGCAAAAAAAGTTTAACTTTTCAACGGCGAAGGAATAAAAATAACAGTTGGAGAAATATATTAATTTTATGAAATTTACAGACTGCTTAATCTTTCCGAACAGTGCGAAAATGATATTACAGGCAATGTAATAATAGGCTAACATACCTGGAGTACCTTTAAGGGAATCAGGGTATATGCTTTCATTTCAAAGAATATTTGAAGCCAATCCACCTTATTCGTTGTAAAAAATGTAAACATCTTTCCAAATCTCGTTGTATTTTTTGTAGTCATGTGATATGCTATACTTACATTGTAATAACGGAGGTGCTTATATGTACCGAATTGCTATTGAAAAACTAATAAAATGGAAACAAAGCAAGCACCGTAAGCCTTTGATCATCGAAGGTGCGCGTCAGGTCGGCAAGACGTGGCTGATGAAAGAGTTTGGCAAGCAGGAATATGCAGATATTGTATATATCAATTTTGACTCCAATTCCAGAATGGCGGAGTTGTTTGCATCTGATCTGGATACGGAACGCCTGATTATGGGATTGGAACTGTATATAGGACGTAAAATCGATCCTGATAACTCTTTGCTGATTTTTGACGAAGTTCAGGAAGTTCCAAGAGCATTGTCATCTCTCAAATACTTCTATGAAAATGCGCCACAGTATCACATTGTATGTGCAGGTTCGTTACTTGGTATTGCCTTACATCAAGGTACGTCTTTTCCCGTTGGCAAGGTAGATTTCTTAAAACTGTATCCTCTTTCTTTTAAAGAATTTTTGATGGCAACAGATAAAGAACGGTTTGCCAAACTGCTTGATAAGCGAGATTTTCAGATGATCACAAGCTTTAAGCAAACTTATATCGATGCCTTGAAACACTACTACTTTGTTGGAGGAATGCCCGAGGCTGTGCAAACTTTCGCAGAAAACAAAGACTTTAACGAGGTTCGTGAAATCCAAAAGCGAATCCTTACAGCTTATGAACAGGATTTCTCCAAACACGCTCCCAACGAAATCGTGCCAAGACTCCGTATGCTGTGGAACAGCATCCCTTCTCAATTAGCGAAAGAAAATAAAAAATTCATCTATGGTCTTGTTCGTGAAGGTGCTCGTGCTAAAGACTATGAAACTGCAATTATGTGGCTGAACGATTGCGGCCTTGTTCACAAAATCAGCCGTATCAATGTAGCAGGCATTCCATTGAGGGCATATGAGGACTTAAAGGCATTCAAGTTGTTTGTGGTAGACGTTGGTCTTCTCGGCTGTATGGCTGGACTTCGGCAGCGCACTTTACTTGATGGTAACGATCTTTTTATTGAGTTCAAAGGCGCACTTACAGAACAGTACGTTTGTCAACAGTTAAAAACCATCCAAAACTTAGATTTATATTACTATACCAATAACAGAGGTTCCTGCAAAGTTGACTTCGTGATTAATACTGGCGAATTAATCGTTCCTATTGAAGTAAAGGCAGAGGTCAACCTCAAAGCCAAGAGCTTAAAAACCTATCAGGAAAAGTTTTCTCCTGAAATTTCCGTTCGCACATCTATGGCAGACTACAAAAAAGAAGAATGGCTCATCAATCTGCCGCTATATGCGATAGACCAGCTCACTCAAATATAATCGGATGGCAGCATTGTGAAGATTAAACAATCATTTTCTGATATCAAGGTTGTTTTTTTAATTAAGCTGATATTCAATTATAGAGTTCTGAAATAAAAGCACATATCGCCGATATATTAGGCTGATAAAAAGGCTTTATATATAAATGTACCGACCCCAAAAGTTAGACCTAAAATGATATGTACCCTCTTTGCTGGACAAAAGCCAGTAAGGAGGGTTTTT
>CAZQQK010000163.1:0-1858 GCA_964595445.1 uncultured Phascolarctobacterium sp. | reverse complement strand
GTTTTATGGAGACAAGGGTTGCTGTAATTTCTTTGATTGTAACTGATAATAAAGTTATAGAAGCCTTAAACGCTATTCTGCATACTTACAGTGAGTTTATCATTGGTCGTATGGGCTTGCCTTACCGTGCAAAAAATGTTAATATTATCTGCATAGCGGTAGATGCACCGCAGAACATCATCAGTGCGATGTCTGGCAAACTGGGCGTTTTATCTGGTGTAAATGTAAAAACTGCTTATTCTAATGTTATCAGCGGTGATTAGAAATAGGCAAAAGTTTAACTGACGGGGAAGCAGCAAGCTGACCTGCAAGGAGGAAAAATGTATAATATTAAATCAATGAAAGCCGAAGAATTTATCTGCCATGAAGAAATTATGGAAACATTGGATTATGCTGAGGCTAACAAAAATAATATTGAGCTTATTAATGAAATTATTTCCAAAGCCGAACTCCGCAAAGGATTAAGTCATCGTGAAGCCAGTGTTTTGTTGGCTTGTGAAGATAAGCAGATTGAACGAAAACTTTATACGTTGGCAGAACAGATCAAAAAAGATTTTTATGGTAATCGTATAGTTCTTTTTGCACCGTTGTATTTATCTAATTATTGTATAAATCATTGTGTTTATTGTCCTTATCATGCGAAAAATAAGCATATAGGAAGAAAGAAGCTTACTCAGGACGAAATACGTGCAGAGGTAACAGCTCTTCAGGATATGGGACATAAACGTCTTGCTTTAGAGGCTGGCGAGGATCCTGTTAATAATCCAATAGAATATATTTTAGAGTGTATCAATACAATTTATTCTATTAAGCATAAAAATGGTGCAATCAGGCGTGTAAATGTTAATATTGCTGCTACGACAGTAGAAAATTATCGTAAATTAAAAGAAGCAGGTATAGGTACATATATTCTGTTTCAGGAAACTTATCATAAAGAGAGTTATGAACAATTACATCCAAAAGGACCTAAACATAATTATGCTTATCATACAGAGGCTATGGACAGAGCTATGGAGGGCGGCATAGATGATGTAGGCTTAGGGGTGTTGTTTGGCCTTGAGCGTTATCGTTATGAACTTGCAGGACTTCTAATGCATGCAGAGCATTTGGAGGCAGTTCATGGTGTTGGTCCGCATACTATTAGTGTGCCTAGAATTAAACGTGCGGATGATATTGATCCAGAGGTTTTTGATAATGGTATTGATGATGATATTTTTTGTAAGCTTATAGCTATTATTCGTATAGCTGTACCATATACTGGTATGATTATTTCTACACGTGAAAGTCAAGAAGTAAGAGCTAAGGCGTTGCATTTGGGTATTTCTCAAATTAGTGGAGGATCTCGTACTTCTGTGGGCGGTTATACAGAAGAAGTGCGGCCAACAGATACTGAACAATTTGATGTATCTGATCAACGTACCTTAGATGAAGTAATCAGTTGGCTAATGGAAATGGGATTTTTGCCGTCATTTTGTACTGCCTGCTATCGTGCAGGACGTACAGGAGATCGCTTTATGGAACTATGTAAATCAAAGCAGATACAAAATTGCTGTCATCCAAATGCATTGCTTACATTGAAGGAATATCTTGTCGATTATGCAAGTCCTAAAGCATTAGCCTTAGGAGAACAGCTTATTGCAGATGAGCTGAAAAATATTCCTAAAGAAAAAGTGAGAGAGGTTTGTGCAAAGCATTTGCATGAAATTGAACAGGGAAGCAGAGATTTTCGCTTTTAAACTTTAGAAAAAGTCTGTATGTGTAAAAACATACAGACTTTTTTGTTGAGAGATTTACTGTATAAATAATATAAAAGCAACAATATTTTATTTATCTTGAAGGTTAATATAAAAAGGTATAT
>CAZQQK010000162.1:0-1900 GCA_964595445.1 uncultured Phascolarctobacterium sp. | reverse complement strand
GATACATATCGATTAATTAAGAGTGTTAATGGAAGACGTGTTAATTTTATAGGTATTCGGGGGATGTTTTGAAGGAAAAAATAATGTTGATTTAACATGGGCGGGAAGTTTCTGCCATAGCGATGAAGAAAATCCAGTCAACGTGAGGAGAAGAAATGTTGACTGGATTTTTGCGTGTTGAAATTTCTATAATAACACAATGATTACATGTTGAAATAAATATACTTTTTAGAGTGCTGGATGTTGAAATAATTATATTTCTAGGGTAAAATATATAAAAGATTTTAAATCCACAGATGATATACATAACTGAAAGGTGGAAAATATGTTTAAAAGAAAAGTGTATGATCAGCTTTTAGAATGGAAAAAAGAATGGAATGGAAAATATGCTTGTTTGCTTGAAGGCGCTAGACGTGTTGGAAAAACAACTATAGCAGAAGAATTTGCACGAAATGAATACGAATCCTATATCACAATTGATTTTTCCAATACTAGTAAGGAAGTAATAGATATTTTTGATGATATTTCAAAATTGGATCGTTTCTTTTTAAGATTGCAGATGGAAACGGGAGTGGAACTTCATGAAAGAAAATCCGTTATTATTTTCGATGAAATTCAGTTGTTTCCTAAGGCACGACAAGCGATTAAGCATCTTGTAAAAGATGGCAGATATGATTATATAGAAACTGGTTCTTTAATATCGATAAAAAAGAATGTGAAGAATATTTTGATTCCATCCGAAGAATATAAAATTCGAGTATATCCAATGGATTATGAAGAATTTTTGTGGGCAATAGGTGTAAATCCGAATGTCATAAATATGGCTTATAAAAGTAATATCGAGCTTGGAAATGAAGCAAACCGTAGTGCGATGAAAGATTTTCGTATCTATATGGCGGTAGGAGGAATGCCGCAGGCAGTAGAAAGATATATTGCTACCAATAATTTTGAAGCTGTTGATAAAGTGAAACGTGAAATTTTAAATTTGTATTACGATGACTTAAAGAAGATTGATGATTCCGGCAGAATAACGGATATGTATAAATCTGTTCCATGTCAGCTTGCTGCAAAGAAAAAACATTACGTAATAACTGCGGCAATAGGCAAACAGAAAACAAGAAAGGACGAGGAACGCCTTTTCGAATTGATAGAATCAGGACTTGTGTTGCCTTGCTATAATGTGTTAAATCCAACAGTATCGCTTGTACAAACAAAAGATATGGATTGCTTTAAACTGTACTTGTCGGACATTGGTTTATTCACGACAATGTTGTTTAATGACTCACAAAATGGAATTGAAGATATTTATAAAAAATTATTAAGTGATACATTGCCAGCCGATTTAGGATATTTATATGAGAACGTTGTGGCACAGGCTATCAGGGCTAGTGGAAGAGATTTGTACTATCACACGTGGAAAAAAGAAGGAAGTACACATTCCTTTGAGATTGATTTCTTGATTACGTCAAAAAATAAGATTATTCCAATAGAAGTGAAATCATCTGCTAGCAAGAATCATAAATCGATTGACAATTTTGAGGCGAAGTATTCTAAATATGTTGGAGAGAGATATCTCTTGTCACAAAAAGATGTAGGGAAGATTGGAGCGCTTAAATTGAAACCAATATATATGATCTTATTCTTATTGAAGGATTTGTAAAGATAAACAATATGAAGTCGGTGGTATGGACGCGGCTCTTCCGGAAGAAGTTGCCGATAAGATAAAAGCACTGCTGACAGAATACAATGCCAAGGAAGAAAAGACATTTGAAGATATTCTGGACTTCCATGTGAAGTTTGAACGAATCCATCCATTCCAGGACGGAAATGGTCGTGTAGGCAGATTGATTATGTTCAAGGAGTGCCTGAAATATAATATTGTTCCGTTTATTATCGAGGA
>CAZQQK010000161.1:0-1910 GCA_964595445.1 uncultured Phascolarctobacterium sp. | reverse complement strand
CGTACATAAGTAAATAACGAGTGGATGATGTATATGGGAGAAGGCAGTGCCTACCGAAGGAGCAAAACTCTCAGGTGCTTAAAAATAAGCAGGAACCGTATGCTGACACAACTCTGGAGAGTCCCTTAAATGGGCGCCGAAGGTGCAAAGATATACTTTAAGTGTATCCTTATCTCTCAGGCCAGTGGACAGAGCAAAAGCTTATGAGATGGCGTTTCAGCCGAACATATGTCATTGACTTTACCAGAGTATAGATTTTTATACTCTGTTTTTTATTTGCTTATAGAAAAATTTTTGAGGGAAAAAGGGAGTTGTTATCATGTTGGAAATTTTGAATGCTATTGATTCGTTTGTCTGGGGCCCGCCGCTTTTGGTGCTTTTGGTCGGAACAGGTATTATACTGACTTTCCGTCTGCAATTATTACAGGTTTTTAAATTGCCACAGGCATTGCATTTGATTTTTAGTGCAAAGAATGATGGCAGCGGTGACGTAAACAGCTTTAAGGCTTTGTGTACTGCTTTAGCTGCTACTGTAGGTACTGGTAATATTGTTGGTGTTGCTACTGCTATTAAAGCAGGCGGCCCTGGTGCTTTGTTTTGGATGTGGATGGCAGCTTTCTTTGGTATGGCTACCAAATATGCTGAGTGTTTGCTGGCTGTAAAATATCGCAGTGTAGATGCTAATGGCAATATTTCCGGCGGCCCTATGTACTATATTGAAAATGGCATGGGGAAAAAATATAAACCTCTGGCTATTCTCTTTGCTGCTTTTGGTATTCTTTGTGCCTGCTTTGGTATAGGTACTTTTGCTCAAGTAAACTCTATTGTGGAAATTACCAAGATTTCTGCTGGTATCCCTGTTATGTATACAGGTATTGTTCTTACTGTTGTTGTTGCTGCTGTAACAATTGGTGGTCTGAAAAGTATCGCCAGCGTTGCAGAAAAAGTTGTTCCTGGTATGGCATTGCTTTATTTTATTACTACTGTAGGTATTTTGATAACTTTTGCTGATCAAGTACCTAATGCTATTGCTACTGTTATTAATTGTGCTTTTACTACTACTGCTGCACAAGGAGGTTTCCTTGGTGCTGGTATTATGTTGGCAATGCGCAGTGGTGTTGCTCGTGGTGTTTTCTCTAATGAATCCGGCTTAGGTAGTGCTCCTATCGTTGCAGCTGCTGCAAAAACAAAATGGGCTGCTGAACAGGGTCTTGTTTCTATGACTGGTACATTTATTGATACTATTATCATTTGCACACTTACTGGTTTATCTTTGGTTGTTACTGGTGTTTGGACTGGTCCTTTAAATGGTGCAGCAATGACTGAGTCTGCTTTTACCATGGTTTTCCCAGAATTTGGCAGCTTAATGTTGTTGATTGGCTTGGTACTCTTCGCTTTCACTACTATTTTGGGATGGAACTATTATGGAGAGCGCTGTGTAGAATATTTGATGGGTGTAAAAGCTATTCTTCCTTACCGTATCTTCTTTATTTTCCTTATTGCCTGTGGACCTTTCCTGAAATTGGAAGAAATTTGGGTACTTGCTGATATAGTTAATGGACTTATGGCTATACCTAACTTGATTGCACTTATTGCTTTATCTGGTGTTGTTGTTGCTGAAACAAAAGCTTATCAGCGGCATTTAGATGAACAAAAAAATGCAGTAAATGAAGTAAGTGAAAATGCTGAGGCATAAATAGGTAAATAATTCAATTTATAAAAATGTGAAAACGGTGTTAAGTAACTCTCCCTGGAGTTCCCTTAACACCGTTTTCACATTTGCAGTTAATGGTTTATTTGTGTTTTTTAGACAAATAAAAAACTTTTTGTTATAATAAAAAGCATAAATTTGAAGCGACCCCCAATTGTTAGACCAAAAATCTAACGATTGGGAGGTCGATTTTTTATGT
>CAZQQK010000160.1:0-1981 GCA_964595445.1 uncultured Phascolarctobacterium sp. | reverse complement strand
TAGTTATTCTTCTCGGGGTCTTTTTTTCAAAGAAATTGTTTTTAAGGGAAAGAGGTAGTTGTGATGAAACAAATATGTGCACTAATAGGGAAGTTCTTTGGTATTATCGCTATCATATTTTTGGTTTTAGGCTTAGTGATGCCACAGAACTTTTTATGGGTTATAGGAAAAGTAGGCGGTATAAGTGTTTTAAGCTGTTTACTTGGCGTTGTAATGTTTGGTATGGGTACTACGCTGAATCTTAAGGACTTTGCTTTGGTGTTAAAGCGCCCTGTTGATATACTCATAGGTGTTTGTGCTCAATATTTTATAATGCCCTTTTTAGCATATGCATTGTCTATTGTTTTTAATTTAGATCCAGCTTTAACAACAGGTGTTGTACTTGTTGGTACTTGCCCTGGAGGTACTTCCTCTAATGTTATAACTTTCATGTCTAAAGGCGATGTTGCACTGTCTGTTACTATGACAAGCGTATCTACTGTACTGTCTCCTATTTTGACACCGTTTATTACATATCTTATTATTGGTGAAAAGATAGCATTTGATCCAGTTGGTATGTTTTGGAGTATTGTGCAGATTGTTATTTTGCCTATATGCTTAGGCTTAGCTGTTAAATCCTTTTTACCAAGGCTGGCAGAAACTGCAACTGATTATCTGCCTGCTGTATCTTCGATAGCAATTTCTTTGATTATTGCAGGTGTTATCGGCGCAAGCCGTGATTTAATTTTACAAGCACCAGGATTGATAATGCTTGTTGTTATTCTGCATAACTGCTGTGGTTATGCTTTGGGCTTTGCTATTGCCAGACTTACAGGTTTAAGTTGGAAAAAGGCTGTTGCTCTTTCCATTGAAGTTGGTATGCAGAACTCTGGTTTGGCAACAGGTTTGGCAAAAGCTCATTTTGCAGCTTTACCGGCTGCCACTGTTCCAGGAGCAGTATTTTCTGCTTGGCATAATATTTCAGGTGCACTGTTGGCGTGGGCGTATCAAAATTATTTGAATCCGAAGTTTGATCCAGATTATAAAAAGGCTGATATAGGCTAATAAGAAATATGGACAATTCTAGGTAAAATTTATATGAATCTCCTTGAAATGCATTAGATGTGTGAATTTCAGGGAGATTTTTATGTTATAATGATACTATCTTTGATAGATTGGAAAATAGATATGAATGATAAAGAGGAAAAAATAAAAACATATCGTTCACTAAATGATATGCATAATTTTCGGCTTCGTTTATTTGCTGAGGGCATTTTAACGGGTATTTTTGCAGGATTAGTAATCTGCTTTTTTCGTTTTGCCTTGGTAAAAGCTGAAATGCTTCGAGGGTTTGTTTATCAGGAGCTATATAAAGGTAATGTAATTTTCAGTTGTGGCTGGTTTGTTGTGCTTTTTGGAATAGCCTTTATTTTATATAAGCTTACTTGTTTCGAGCCTATGGCAGGAGGCAGTGGAATTCCGCAGGTTAAAGGAACTATTTTAGGCCTTATGAAGATGCGTTGGCTGCGTGTAATGTGGGTTAAACTTATAGCAGGAGTACTTGGAATTGGCGCAGGTTTATCTTTGGGTCGAGAAGGACCTTCTATACAGTTAGGCGCTGTAGCAGCACAGGGCATTAGTCGTTTTTTAGGGCGTACTCGTATGGAGGAACGTTATCTTTTGACAAGCGGTGCTAGTGCAGGTCTTGCAGCTGCGTTTAATGCACCTCTTGCCGGTGTAATTTTTGCTTTGGAAGAACTGCACCGTAATTTTTCGATTATGGTACTTTTGCCGTCTATGGCAGCAGCTTTTACAGCTACGATTATTTCGCGTGCAATTTTTGGACGTGCAACTATTTTTGATATTCCAGATTTGCAGATATTGCCGATAAGCTACTATGGAATCGTGATATTCACGGCTGTCGTGTGTGGACTGGCTGGTGTTATTTTTAATTGGGGACTTCTGAATATAAATCGTTTTTATAGTCTTTCTTGTTTTAAAT
>CAZQQK010000159.1:0-1983 GCA_964595445.1 uncultured Phascolarctobacterium sp. | reverse complement strand
ATTAAATATACTTCAATCAGGTAATGGATATTTTTAAAATATCTATTTTTATAGGGAAGTTTGATGTAATTTCAACGCTGTTCCGCAACTGTGAAAGAGAGTGGGTTTATCGATATCCTCTTACAAAGGGATAAATCTGCAATGACCTCAAGCCAGGGTACTGACTGATTGATGCTGATTAAAGTCTGCGAGAATGGATATGTTAACAGCTGGGTGGTTTAGCTTTTGTTATACCATCTATTTTACTATCTTTCATGCAGGGCTTTGCTATGTTAAAACAATGGCGTTACTCATTGCTGCCTATGCATTTGAGTA
This sequence comes from uncultured Phascolarctobacterium sp., assembly GCA_964595445.1. Classification (GTDB taxonomy): domain Bacteria; phylum Bacillota; class Negativicutes; order Acidaminococcales; family Acidaminococcaceae; genus Phascolarctobacterium_A. The sequence continues at coordinate 1,668 of CAZQQK010000159.1, read as the reverse complement.
ATGCTGTTTTTTATGCACTTTATGGTGCTGAATAAAAAGGAGGTAGATTATGATGAAATCATCGTTTAGAAAACTATGGCGGAATAAACTGGCTTTAGCTGTCACAGCCAGTGTTCTTGCAATTGGTTATGTACCGCAGACTTTTGCTGCTACGTACACTAATCAAACAATTTGGGGTACAGATAGAGATAAAACAACTTTTGGCTCAGCGGTAACAAAGGATGCAGCTGGTAACTATGTTTATGATTTTGGGGAAGCAGCAACTTTTAACCTGAGTGGTAAAGAGGCTGTTATAACCAGTGAGCTCCCCAGCGGCATTATAATTAACAGCGATTTAACAGTTACCTCTCATGGGTCAAAATATAGCTCCATAGCTATTAAAGCAGGCTGGCCCGAAGGCACTTTTAATATGGACGGCAATCAACGCGGTAAAATAACTATTAATGGTGATTTAACTATACGTGATGCTTCAGTTGAAGGCGGTTGGGGTGTAACGGCAGAAAATATACATGGTAATTATCAGGATTATAAAGGTGCACGCTGGCAGCCTGTTGGTGTAAAGGCTGGCTTAAATGGAGATATTGTATTAAACGGTGATATTGATTTAGCCGTTCGCGGCAGTGCCTTGGTTACAGATCCTTATTATACTGCATTGAATATTGATGATTATGCTTTGTCAACTATTACAACTACAGGAAATGTAAATATTGAGACTCCAGAAGATTATACAGAGTCTTTTTACAGCATTGCCAATTATGGCGGTACTATAAACGTTAATACTGATGGTACAAATGTAGGAGATAAAAAAGTTGTTATAAAAGGCAATATTATTACTATGGCTGATGATGGTAATGGCGGTGATTACTATTATCGTAACGGCAGAACTAATATTGCTCTTACTACCAGTGATTCCAGCTGGACCGGGGTTGTAGACAACAGTGGTAAATCCCAGGCTGGCGAAGTAAATCTTTGGGTACAAAATAATGCAAGCTGGAATCATAAAGCATTATCTATGACTGATGGCTTATCTCATAAAACAATGCCTACTCCGTCTGTGGATCATTACGGCGATTATGATGGTATCAGTCATATTAATAAATTTGTCGGCGGCAACAGTGCTGCAAACCAAGGCTATATTTTCCAAAATGATACTGCTGATATTAACATAAAGAATTACAGTGGCTATACTACTGTTTTTTATGAGCATGAATCAGCTGGGACAGAGGCTGAAAACTACAAAGCTGGAGATATTGTTATCGGAACAGCAGCTAAAGATTCTTCAATTTCTTTGGTAACTGCCAATAATGGTATTGATACTGAAAACAGTACTGTGGTTAATAGCGTTTTGAATACCTTAGCAGGCAAGCTGACTTATAGCGATTACAGCAATAATCCAGATAATCTTGCAGCAGATGTAAAAATTGCCGGCGGTCTTACTGCTGACAGTGTTACCTTAAAATCTGGTGCTATTCAATTTACAGAAGACGGTAAAGGTACTTACAGTAAAGTTATTAGTAATTTTGCAACTTCTTTGACTGGTAATGCAGCTTCTGATACTGAATACAATGATGCTGGTGTTATTCAGGCTGACGGAAGTTATAAATTTACAGCAGATACTTCTATCAATGTCAGCGGTGAAGGTGTTAAAGCTATAAATTTGGCAAAAGC
>CAZQQK010000158.1:0-1989 GCA_964595445.1 uncultured Phascolarctobacterium sp. | reverse complement strand
GGTTTAGTTCCTAAGCGTGATTTAGCTGAAGCAGAAAACTTTTGTAAGCAGCAGGGAATTTGTCATATTTATTATGATTTTGATGAATTTGCTATAGATGGCTTTGCTGAAAATCCAGTTAATCGATGTTATATTTGCAAAAAGGCATTGTTCAGTAATTTGCTGAGTATAGCTGAAACAAATGGCAGCGTTCTTTGCGAAGGTTCTAATTTAGATGATCTTAATGATTATCGTCCTGGCTTAAAAGCTTTAGCTGAACTTAATGTACAAAGTCCTCTGCGTGCTGTATGCTTGACTAAAGCTGAAATACGTCTGCTGTCTAACGAATTGAATTTGCCGACTCGGAACAAGCCTTCTTTTGCCTGTTTGGCATCAAGATTTGCTTATGGTGAACAAATTACTGCGGATAAGCTTGAAATTGTGGATAAAGCAGAACAGTTTTTATGGGATTTAGGCTTTAAGCAATTTCGTGTGCGTGTACATGGAAATTTGGCACGAATTGAGCTATTACAGGAAGAGTTGCCGCAGTTGTTTGCAGAATCTAAGCATAGATTTATTTATGAAAAATTGCATGAGTTAGGCTTTAATTATGTGACTGTGGATTTACTGGGTTATCGTACTGGCAGTATGAACGAAATTTTATTATAAAAATTGGAGGCAAAAATGAAAAGCTTATATTTAGAATGTAACGCAGGTATCAGCGGTGATATGTTAGTGGCAGCACTTTTAGATATTGGAGCAGATAAGGATATATTGGACAAAGCATTGAAGAGTATTCCTGCTGCTGGATTTAATTATAAAATTAGCCGTGTACAGAAGGCAGGTGTGGAATGCTGTGATTTTGATGTCATTTTAGATTCTGAACATGAAAATCATGATCATGATATGACCTTCCTGCACGGACATAGCAATAGTGATGCACAAGCTCATGAAAACCATGTACATTACGAACATAACCATCATCATGAACATCGTGGTTTAGAAGAAATTATTAAAATTATTGATGCTGTAAGTATGAGTGATAAGGCTCGTTCGCTGGCGTTGAAAATATTTGATATTATTGCAGAGGCCGAAGGAAAGGCGCATGCTGTTTCTAAAGAGAAAGTTCATTTTCATGAGGTTGGAGCTATTGATTCTATTGTGGATATTGTAGCTATAGCTGTGTGTGCTGATAATTTAGGAGTAGAAAATGTTATTGTTCCAGAATTATGTGAAGGTAAGGGAACTGTGCGCTGCCAACATGGAGTATTGCCTGTGCCTGTACCGGCAACAGCTAATATAATGCAGAAATATGGTTTTAATGTACATTTCTTGCCTGTACAAGGAGAATTCGTTACGCCTACAGGTGCAGCAGCAGCGGCGGCTCTTATGACTAGTGATGAATTACCAGAAAAATTTAAAATTTTAGCTGTTGGCTTGGGGGCAGGCAAACGTTGTTATGAACACCCCAGTATACTTAGAATAATGTTAATTGAACACGAAACTCAAAAAAAAACTCTATAAATAAATTTTCTTTACAGCATGATGTTGTTTGTAAACTGGAAACAGATATAGATGATTGCAGTGGCGAGATTTTAGGTTATACGATGGAGAGACTGATGGCAGCAGGAGCTTTGGATGTTCATTATAAGCCGATATTTATGAAAAAGAATCGTCCGGCATGGGAGCTAACTGTTATTTGTGATGAGCATCACAAAGCTGATTTAGAGAGTATAATTTTTACGGAAACAACAACTATAGGTATTCGCTGTTCGAAAATGACAAGAACAATTCTGCCGCGCAGAAAGGATGTAGTACAAACTTCTTACGGTGAAGTTGAAGTAAAGTTATGCAGTTTAGATAAGCAAGAATATCGTTATGTGGAATTTGCCAGTGCTGTACGTTTAGCACAAACGCAGGGAGTTGCCTTGCAGGACATTTATGATGCAGTAAAAGAAACTTCTTTGATACGAGAAGTATAAAAGATTATGTTTGTATAAATAGTATAAT
>CAZQQK010000157.1:0-2042 GCA_964595445.1 uncultured Phascolarctobacterium sp. | reverse complement strand
ATCCTCTACATCAATAACAATACGCACACGCTCACTGCTGTTTTTATTGGCAACAAGATTTGTAAGATATTGCAGGCTGTCAAGAGTCTGACCATGTTTACCTATCAAAATCCCCATATCGTCACCATGTAAACGGAAAGTTACAGAACCATCATTCTTATTAATAAATTTCTCCATAACTACTTCAATACGCATAGCATTGAAAATTTTCTGCAAAAATTCCTTCGCTGCATTAACAGCTTCATCACTTACAACATATTTACGAGATTCACGACTTTCTCCGCGTACAGTACGCTCATGCTGCTCGCTCTTTAAGGAGTTCAAAGCGGAAACAGCACTATCAACAGCCTCATCTTTAGCAGCTACTGCTTTTTTAGTAAAGTCATCAGCAGCTTCTACAGCTTCATTTTTTACAGCATCAGCTTTTTTTACTAAAACACTGGCTGCAATATTTGCAGCTTCCTTAACAGCATTAACAGCATCTGCTGCTGCCTCACTTACAGTCTTTTCTGCAACTTCTGGTTCATCACTTACAGCAGGTGCGGTGTTTTCTTTTATAGTTACGCGTACACGCGCATCCTTACGTCCAAACCCCAAAAAGCCTTTTTTAGCTTCTTCTAATACTTCTACAACAGCCTGATCAGCGGTAATATTTAATTCTTGTAAAGCAGCTGCAACAGCTTCTTCTACGCTTTTACCGTTTTTTTCAACAAAAGCCATTTTTTTACCACTCCTAACTGATTATTTAACAGCTGCTTTATTCATCAAAGCCTGCTGTCCAATCTGCATAATATTCATAACAACCCAGTAGAGAACCAAACCTGCGGGGAAAGTTAAGCTAATATAACCAATAAACAATGGCATAAAATACATCATTATCTTATTCTGAGCATTTCCTGTATCAGGCATGGTTTGTTTTGTCTGAATGAAAGTAGTCAGTGCAGAAAGCACTGGTAAAATATAAGTAGGATCAGACAAAGAAATATCTTTCAACCACAAAAAACTGGTAACAATCTCAGGATGTGCTGCATAGTCGTAATCACGAATACCATAGAAAATACCAATCATTATAGGCATTTGAATTAATAAAGGCAAACAACCGGCTAATGGATTAACTCCCTCATTTTTATAGAGATTAGCTAATTCCATATTAAGACGCTGTTTATCATTTTTATATTTTTCCTGAATCTCTTTCATTTTCGGCTGAATAGACATCATAGCTTTCGTAGATTCTATCTGCTTTTTGGTTAATGGATACATTAATAGTTTAACAATAATTGTCATCAAAACAATAGCTAAGCCAAGATTAGGAACTCCGACACTATCTGTAAAATCATAAAGAACAGTCAATACCTGTTGCACAATGTTAGCGAGAAAATCCAAAATATCACTCCTCAAGCAAAAAAGTGTAGAAAATTAAATTAAGATATTATTTAACAGGATCATAGCCACCAGGATTATACGGATGACATTTTGCTATGCGTTTTAACGCAAGCCAAAAGCCTCGCACTGGTCCCTTTTTCTGAATTGCTTCAATTGCATACGCTGAACATGTAGGATAAAATCTGCATGTCGGCGGAAACAGAGGTGATATAAAAATCTGGTAGAATCTTATACACAAAATCATTATCCTGCTCATTGTATTCTATCCTATTCCTGCAGCAATGCTGCTCTTTTTGCCAGTCTTAAAAAAACACGTTCAAAAGTCTTATAATCAGCCTTTGTTAATTTGCGACGAGCTACCCAAACTATATGATAGCCTTTTTTCAGCTCTGCCTTATGTATACGGAAAACCTCCCGCATCAAACGCTTTACTCTATTGCGCACGACAGCACAGCCTAATTTTTTACCCACAGCTAATCCTATACGCAAATCATCTCCCTGATCTGCAAGAATATAAAAAACTGACATAACATCAACTACTGTACGTCCTTTACCATAGACCATCTGAAAACTTTTCTTTGATTTTAATCGATTTAAATTTTTTAAAGTAAATTTTTTCTTCTGCATTGAGCCTGTACACCTGCCCGCATGGAAAAAAT
>CAZQQK010000156.1:0-2044 GCA_964595445.1 uncultured Phascolarctobacterium sp. | reverse complement strand
GTCGTTTCTGCATCTATGTTATCTTGCAGAACTTTGTCAGCATCTTTGCGAGCTGTCGTTTCTGCATCTATGTTATCTTGCAGAACTTTGTCAGCATCTTTGCGAGCTGCTGCTTCTGCATCTATATTACCTTGCAGAGTCTTATCAGCGTCTTTACGAGCTGTCGTTTCTGCATCTATGTTATCTTGCAGAACTTTGTCAGCATCTTTGCGAGCTGCTGCTTCTGCATCTATATCAGCTGCATTTGCGTCTACTTTTTTATTGGTTTCTTCCAAGGCAGCTTCGTCTGCTTTTGTTGTAAGTTCATCATTAACTGCTTTCAAATCTTTTTGTTCAGCAAAAACTGTATCTATTTTATTATCAGTTTTTACATAATAGCCTTTCAAACTACTTCCTAAACCAGAGCTAACCGCTACACCATTACCTATTGCCGCAGCATAAGCATTATTAGAAACGAAGCTTACCCCCCCCAATAAGATGCTAAGTGCAACAGCTTTAGCCAACATTTTTTTCATAAGAATACCCCTTTCATAAGCTCTTTCGCTATTAATTTTCATTGCAATCACAAGGCATTTTTTTGCAATGATTCATTTTAATTTTAGCACTATCTTTTTTCTTTAGCAAGTCTGATTTTTATTATGCATTAAATATTACTTCTCTTTGACTATAATACTCTATTTTTAATCTCATAGAACAACATTTTTAATTTCACTTATTTTAATAACAAATATTTAGTTTCGCAGTAGAAAAAATATATTTTTGCAAAAAGGCAGATATTAAAAGAAATAAAAATCTTACTGTTCTATTTTTTGTCCTGCAAACGTTTATCTACTATTCTATTGAATAATATCTTCCATGATTTAAGCATAAAATCAGGTTCAGCCTGTATTGTTATTTCACTTTCTACGTTGTAAAATTCTGCTAAATTTTTTAATAGCTGCTGCCCTGCATACTGCATTTCTTCAGCACTAATCAGCTTCCAAAAATATTGATCCAACAAATGTATAAATAATGAAGTATAGGTAAGCATCTCATTTTCTTTAGCTAAATTTTCTGCAACAACAAGATACTCTGGTTTTACCGCACTGTATCCTTGTACACTATACTCCTGCCACATAATCCCTGTATTTACACCAAAACGTTTTATCCGGCGAAAAGCATCATGCTGCTTTTCAGGCGTTAGCCCAGATTGTTTAGCCAAAGCTTTTTTTACAGCTGTTTTAACTACTCTGCCAATAAGCTCTCCTAATTTAGAGTGTTTTCCTGCTCCGTCTAAATATAAATCACTCTCACTGTTAACAACGATTATCGTTTGGTCTGTACCGGAGCCTGTAGCTATGCCATTAGAATATTTGCTTCCCTCAAGCAGCTCCTGAATGGCAGCAGTTTTTGCTTCTGTACAAGTTACTAAAGCTCGTGCCATTACCCCCTCCGATAAATCACAGTCAAGTACTAATATGATATTAATAGTGCCATATTTTTCTGATTTTTGCACAGGCTTATAATAATCAGCAGGGTCACCTACACGTCCACCATTTGTTTCTATACCGCCAGTAACAATAGCTGTAACCGTCAGCTCTCTAAAACTCATAGACTCTACAACAGCATTTTCCATACTTGCAGCAGTTCCCATACCACTCACTTTATTTGGGTCTAGTGCTAAACGTTCAGAAATTAACTGCATATGTTCCACATATGTATCTGCCAACATTTCACAAGGCATACCTGCTCCCTGTTTGGCATCATAATTATACACACCTATGTAATCATCATGGTAGCCGCCATTATAAAGTGAAGTACTTAATATTTTTCTTTTTCCATTAAAATAAACCACTATACTCTTGTCATAAAAATATACCTTATCACCTGTTGACAAAACACAAAGCTGCTCAGACATATTAATCCCCCTACTCATCTAAATAATATCATTATAGACTATATAGTAATATTGCTGTCAAGCAGTAAAAAGGGAGATAACTGAATATCCGTTTGAGGTGACCCCAAAAAGTTAGACTTTTTTAGCGTAGCAGTTTTATTGGCTGCT
>CAZQQK010000155.1:0-2063 GCA_964595445.1 uncultured Phascolarctobacterium sp. | reverse complement strand
GTTAAATATTAATTTTTATATGAAAAATTATCAGTAAGGATCCTATTTTGCAATTAACCATTTTATATGTTATAATTATTAGACGACTAAATTCTTTACAATTTATTATCTAAGTTTTTAAGGAGTTGTAATGCTAGGACTTATCAGTAATGTACGCAAAAATAGTTTAGCTGCTCTTGCTGGAATAAAGACTGGTGAGAAGTTATATAGTATTAATGGTGTACAGGTTAAGGATATCATTGAATTAAGTTTTTATACTTCTGATTATGAAGTAGAACTAGAAATAGAAGCTGTAGATGGTACACATCGACAGGTACATATAGATAAATATCCCGATGAAGATTTAGGATTGGAATTTGAGTCGGCAGTATTCGATAAAGTAGCAACTTGTTATAATAAGTGTATTTTTTGCTTTGTTGATCAAATGATTCCTGGTATGAGAAAAGGTCTTTATGTGCGTGATGATGATTACAGACTATCTTTTCTTTATGGAAATTTTATAACTTTAACTAATATGAAAGATATTGATTTTGATCGTATTATAAATACGCATCTGAGTCCATTGTACATATCAGTCCATGCTACTGATTCAAATACAAGATGTAGGATGATGAACAACCGCTTTGCAGGCCAGTTAATGGAAAAGATGCATAAATTGTTTGCTGCTGGTATACAGGTACATACGCAGATTGTTTGCTGTCCAGGATATAATGATGGTGATATATTAGAAAAAAGCTTTTATGATTTATATAAATTGTATCCAAATGTATTGACAATGGCTGTTGTGCCTGTAGGGACAACCAAGCATCGTAACCATTTAACTAAACTGGAAAGTTTTACTAAAGAGCAGGCAGCAGTGCTTGTTAAACAAGTAACGAAATGGCAGAAACGTTGTCGTGAAGAGATAGGAAATACTTTTATATATCTTGGTGATGAATTTTATTTGTTGGCAGATATGGAACTTCCTCCTGCAGAATGGTATGATGGATTTCCACAATTAGAAAACGGTATCGGTTTAACGCGTAACTTTATTGAAGAGTGGCATGAAACTTTGAGTCATTTGGATAATTATCATGCGGCTGAACCAGCTGTTATTCCTGTAGGTGAAAGTGCTTATAGAATATTGCAGCCATTGATGGAAAAACTGAATAAACAATTTGGTACACAGCATTGCTTTGTTGCTGTGCCTAATCGTTTTTTTGGCGGTAAGGTAAATGTTACAGGTCTTTTGACAGGTGGAGATATTTTGCATACTGTACAGGGCAAACAAATAATTCTTCCGGATGTAGTTTTGAATAGTGATAACTTATTTTTAGACGATATGTCTTTGGAAGACTTTAAAAAAAGCTGTTCTGGAAATGTAGAAATAGCTAAAGGTGCAAAAGAATTACTGCATTTGTTATTGGAAAGATAGGTGTAAAAATGTTGCAGATATATACAGGTACTGGAAAGGGAAAAACTACTGCTGCTTTAGGTGTAGCATTACGTGCTTCCGGTTATGGTATGACCACGTTAATGTTTTCATTTTTAAAGGATGACCCAGATTATGGCGAAGCAAGAACTGTAAAAAACTTTTCTTGGTTTACGTTAAAGCAGGTTGGGCGTGATGCTTTTGTTAATTTTCGTAATCCTGATCCGGTAGATCTGCAAATGTGCAGAGATGGCTGGGAAGCTGCTAAGCAAGCTATCAGTAGCCATGCTGCAGATATTATTATTTTAGATGAGCTGAATATTGTACTAATGACAAAAATGTTGCCAATTTCTGAAGTTATTGAATTTTTAAAACAGCATAAGGGCAGTATCGAAATTATTTTGACAGGTCGTGGTGCACCTCAAGAATTGATAGCTGCTGCTGATTTGGTAACTGATATGCAGGAAGTCAAGCATTATTTTCATAAAGGAGTTTCCTCCCGTAATGGTATTGATCATTAAACTTAAGAATTAGCTAATTATACTGTAACTAAAGAACTTTTTCTTTTTAGATTTTACAAAAGATTGATAGATAGAAGAATAAAAATATATTATGATGAAGGAGATTTGATTATGGCTAAACCTATAGTTGC
>CAZQQK010000154.1:0-2153 GCA_964595445.1 uncultured Phascolarctobacterium sp. | reverse complement strand
CATTAGTACATTTCCAGCATCAACAGCAACATATACTTTAATATTACGTGAACTCATATCCTTGGAAATATCATAAACGTACTGTTCTCCACCGCCCCAAACCTTAGCTGCAACAATGTTTAATACTTTTATCTTTGTCATATTATCAAACCTTTTACTTATTTTTATTCATTTCAGAAACTAGCTTCTTGTATACTTCGATAAATTCATCTATTGTCTCAGGAATAAATACCGTTTTGGGATATTGCTCTTTAAAATGCTGAAAAAATAAGTCATCTTCGTGAAAATCCATATTTCCTTTATAAACAATTTTATACAAGAAAATCATTGGAACATCCTCATTCCTGTCTGCAAAAGCCATTTTATAAGTACATAAGGCAGTTGAACTTACTGTAACCCAAATATTATTCTTAAAAATACAGTTATCCATAAATACTTCCCAAGGAATTGTTAAACTGGGAGCCATTACACAAGGACTTTTTTGATAGTCTTTTACAAAAAACAACGGAGAACGCGGATGTAATTTAACCACTACTTTATTATTATCACTATATTGTGACAATAGTCTAAACATAGCCATCTTTCTGTCATAAAAAACACTTTCTTTTTTATGTTTTTTATAAGAATTATGCAATAAAAGCTTCATCACTTTATTAAGTTTAGCAAAATACTCTGGCAAAGGATCCCAATTTTGGTCAAAAAAGATAATGCTGTCACTTACAACGCAAAGACCATCACTATTTTTATCATACTGCTGATCATCTGTAAAACTCCAGACATAGTTTATTAGATTTCTAAATTCATCGTCATCTACTGGAATACTGGATATCTTTTGTATTCTATCCTGCCATCCCTCATTATAATAATTTGCCAAAGCAGGCACAGTTAAATAAATATTTGTTATTGGAAAATTTTTTGTAAGAATAGACCGCCAATAAGTGCTTGTACCCTCATCTAATAGATTAATATGAGCTTTTTGTTCAGTATGATGTAAAATTTGCTGCACAAAATCAACAACCAATTGTCTCTTATCCAAGCAAAATACTTCTTTATAAGAAGAAAAATCCATACTATCGCCTAAAATTAATTTAGCATTAAGTGCATAATCCATTCCACTGGTCTTTTTACGAACTTTATAAAGTACCTCTTTTATAGAATTCCCAACGGCTTCAAGAAAAGTATTATGAGGTTTTCCTTCTACGCTATTACGAAAATAAATATGTAAACCTTTAATTCTAGCATTATCAAAAAGAAATACTTTATCAAATAATTTTGTTGCAACAAGTCTTTGTGCTAACTCTGCATTACCAGGCTTATTCGTAACAAGAAGAATATCAGATTTCCCTTGAAGTGTTTTACCCCCACACTTTATTATACTCAAAGTATTTAAAATTTGAAAATCAGTTAAACAAATAAACAAATTTTTCTTAGACAAATTTATCTACCACCTTAATTTTATATATTATAATTCTCGTAAGTACTATAAAACAAATAATCCTCTCACCTGCACCCCAATATATATTTTATTCTATTAATATAGTACAACAAATAATGCTTCAAAAATTTCAAATAATTTCTTTCATACTTAGCTAAAATCCCTAAATCATGATGTAATTTATATCTCTTTTTTACATCAGCAGAGGCAAAAACCATCCCAGCATAGTGTTCTGCTTTTTCTTTTAATTCTGCACATTGCTCTGCTGATAAAGAATTATTTTTATAATTCAATATTAAACACTCTATAGCTTTTTGTGCTACCTTATATATAATAACCAAAGAACGCTTTAATTCATGTGCTAAAGCAAACTCTGCGTTACACCGTAAACCTGTAAATATATTATAAGCAGTTTTCGGAGTTAAGTTATTCGTAATAGATGCCATATTCTGTCTATTATAATTATACAAAGCCTTTTTTATAACAGATATAGACTCTGCTTTATATACCAATTGCGGTATAAAAAACAAGTCCTCATAACACATACCTAACGGGAACTTGTCCCCCCCGAAGATACTTATTTTGTAGCACTTATTCCATGCATAAGCCTGTAATTCATCAACAATCAATGCTTCTTTAAGTTTTTCAGTATTTTCTTCTATAGTAATATTATCCTCATAAATTCTATCATTATAAATATTCTTAACTCCCCAAATCA
>CAZQQK010000153.1:0-2164 GCA_964595445.1 uncultured Phascolarctobacterium sp. | reverse complement strand
AACTATAAGAATATATATTTATAGTTTGTATTATAACAAAAAGGAACGCTTTGTCAAGCAGACAGAAACAGTACTGTTGTTAAGAGGTGAGAAAGTTGCTGCAAAAAATATATTCTTTAAGCAGGTCTAAATTATTTCTTTGGCTAGTAGTTTTTCTTGTGTTTTTATGTGGGGTTTATATTTTTCTTGTACAGCGAGCGAGAAATCATGCAGCTGAAATTTTTAATGATTTTATGAGCAAACAGAAAATATTGGCAGGTACTGTTACAGCTAAGAAAATAAGTGCTGATTTATCTGGAAATGTTTATTTTACGGATTTGCAATGGAGAGCGACTTCTGGTGAAATGCTTTTATCAGTGCCGGATGTACGTATTAAAGTAAAGCCTTGGGACATTATACTTCAGCGTGCAGGGCTTTCTGCTATTGAAGAGGTTGAGCTTAGTAAGGCAAGAATACATCTTATATTTAACGAAAAAATGCATATAGATGTTCTTCAAAAAAATAAGCAAGAAAGTGAAAAATATTTTGCATTAGATAAAAGAAATTTGCGAATATCACAAGCTCTGCCTAATATTAAACTTATTTTGCAGGATACAGTTCTTGATGCAATTTATCGTCAGCGAGAATTTATTTTAAATGATGTTGATGGTTATGTGCAGATAAAAAATCATAAACAGATGCTAATGCATATTTCCGCAGGAAAATATGGCGGCAGTATTGCTGGTGAAGGATTGAATATTGATGGTATGGTAGAGTTGGAAGGAGAACAGAAGATAAATCTTGCTTTAGGCTTATATGAAGTTATACCTGATTCACTAGGGCTGCGTAAAGTCTATGATCCTATGACAGTAACTGGACAGGTGACAGGTGTTTTACAGTCTCCGCTTATTGATGGTGCAGTTTCTTTAAAAGAACTTCATTTACCAAATTTGTTTTTTACGATGATTAATGGTAACTTTCATTATGAAGATGCGCTGGTTAGTTTTGATGATGTTACAGGAAGTATATATGGTGGTGAGCTGAAAGCGTTTGGTTTGTATCATTTTGATAATCACCAATATAAAATTGATATAAAGGCAGAAAATCTTAGAGCGTCTTTAGCTGCTAAAAGTACAAAAATTAAGACAAATGTTGATTTGGAAATTAAGTTTCGTAACTTGGGACGTAGAGAGAATAACTTGGTTTATGGAAGATTTCAATCTGGCAGTGGTTCTTTTATGTTGATTCCGTTTCAGAGTATCAGTGGGAAATTTAATGATCAAAATGGTGAACTTGTTTTCAGTGATGTTGAAGTGAAAACTAAATTAGGAACTTTTGAAAGTGATGCTTTTAAATTTGTTAAGGGTCGTTTGCAGTTGGGTGATATTTTTATCGTAGATAATAATGGAAATCGCAAACAAATAAGATAAAAAGAAAAACTGATGCAGACAACAGTTGGAAAAATTGCTGTTCACATCAGTTTTTTGTTTAGAATAAACTTAATTCTATTTCTTGTTCTTTTTGTTCATCCTTATTTGGTTCACAAAGATCTAAACCTGTACGATACATTTTACCGCATTTTAAATGGTATAAATCAGCAAGATGCGAAAAATCCTGCACAGGGTTTTGTTCCAGCACTTTGCTGATAATGGCGGCACAGGCTCTTGCATCATCGAGTGCATTGTGGTGTTGAAATTTAAATCCTATATTTTCAGCAACACAATCTAAGCTATAGTGAGGTAATGATGGAAAAACTTTTTTTGAAAGCTGCCAGCTGCACATAAAATCAAACGTTGGCAGAGGCAGATAGTAAGCATATAATGTGCTGCGCAGAACATTCATATCAAATTTAGCAAAATGTGCCACTACTTGCTTGTTATGCAGGCGAGGAAAAATTTCCGGCCATAATTGTTCAAAATTTGGTTTGTCTAACACCATATCTTGAGTTATGTTGTGAACAGAAATATTATCAGGATCAAAGTAAAGAGTTTTTGGGCGAATTAGGCTGTAATATTCATCTATTACATTACCGTTTTTTATGGTGATGATACCTATTGAGCAGGCACTGTCGCGACTGGCATTAGCTGTTTCGAAATCTATAGCAACAAATTCCATAAGTAAACCTCCTTTGTTTAGAAATTCCTTATTATATATTTATTTTAACATATTTTTTGATAGTTATGGT
>CAZQQK010000152.1:0-2170 GCA_964595445.1 uncultured Phascolarctobacterium sp. | reverse complement strand
GCTAAGTTTGAAAAAGTTTCCGAATTCCAAAAGGTAGTAGCCTATGGAGTTATGGCGTTGCCTGCCCTAGTGATTGACGAAAAGCTAGTAGCAGTCGGCAGTACACTTTCGGTAGACGAAGTTACAACTCTAATTAAGCAGCTCCACTAACATATCTTTTCATCATACACCTCTCCTTAATGCACCGCACAGATACGCAAATGTGCGGTGTATTTTTCATTTTCTTAATTTCAATTTATTTATGTAAAATTTATGTAAAGTTCTTTACACACTTTTAACGTAACATTTTTTTTAGTATAATAGAAAGCAAGTAAAAAATATGGGAACAAAAATAACCCACTATCTTTATTTTAATATTGAGGAGATAAAATCTATATGCTTGCTTATTTTTTAGCTTTCCTTGGTGGTATCGCATTATTTATGTATGGTATGCAGCTTATGGGCGATGGACTGCAAAAAGCAGCTGGTGCCAAACTGCAAAAAATTTTAGAAGCTATGACTGGCGTGCTTGCCATGGGTATTATGCTTGGAGCTGTAGTTACAGCCGTACTGCAAGCCAGCGGCGCAACTACCGTTATGACAGTAGGCTTAGTCAACGCAGGTCTTTTGACACTTAAGCAGGGTTTTGGTATTATCATGGGTGCCAACATAGGAACTACCATGACAGCACAACTGATAGCTTTTAAGCTGTCTGATTATATAACAATTTTGATTTTTATTGGCTTTTTAATTCAGTTGCTGGCAAAAAAAAGCCGAAACAAATATCTCGGTCAAGTTATGCTTGGTTTCGGTATATTAATGTTAGGTATGGATATGATGGGTAATGCAGTAATGCCTTTACGCAATTATCCAGGTTTTGTTGATTTCATCGAACACTTCTCCAGTAATCCTCTGCTAGGTATCTTTATTGGTATGTTTATGACAGTAATTATTCAATCCAGCAGTGCTACTATCGGCATTTTAATTGCAATGGCAGGACAAGGTCTGATTCCGCTTGAAGGTGCTATTCCCGTACTTTTAGGCGATAATATTGGAACTTGTATTACAGCAGTACTAGCTTCACTCAGAGCAAATATTACTGCCAAACGTGTAGCTGCTGCTCATGTTATGTTCAATGTTATCGGCAGTATTATTTTTGTTACTTTTATGCCATGGTTTATTAAGCTTGTTATTCACATATCACCAGATGGTGACATTGTACGACAAATAGCTAATGCACACTCCTCATTCAATATTCTAAATACACTTCTTTTTATGCCTTTTGTTAACCAATTTATTCATTTAGTTGAAAAAATAGTTCCAGGAAAAGCAGAAATAATTTCTATGCGTCCGGTTTATCTGGACAGCAATATGCTCAACACCCCTTCTATTGCTATCAGTCTTGCTGTTAAAGAAGTTGTGCGCATGGGTAATCTTGCACGTAAAGATGTTCGTCTTGGTATGGAACTAATTCAAAACTTTGACGAACAAAAACTAAAATATGTACTTGAACACGAACCTGTAGTTGATGCCCTTGAGCGTGATATTACTGACTATCTAACTAAAATGAGTTCTACAGAAATAAGCGATGCCCTATCTGCACGTCATACAGGTTTGCTGCACGCCTGCAATGATATAGAAAGAATTGGCGACCATGGTGAAACTCTGGCGAAGAAAGCTCGTATGATTTATGAAGATGATGTTAAATTTTCGCCGCAAGCAAAAGCAGAACTTTTACAGCTCGGCGAAATGGTTCTGCACGCCAGTGAACGAGCACTTGAAGCATTGGAAAAAAATGACAAAGAAATCGCTGCTGATGCTATCCGTCTCTGCCGAGAAGTAAAACATTACCAAAAGGAAATACGTAAAACACATATAGTACGCTTAAACGAAGGTATCTGTAATCCCGTTACAGGATTCGTTATGATGGAATTATTAATTAATATGAAGCGTGTAGCTGATCATTCAAAAAATATTGGTCAGTTAGTTCAAGGTACTTTTTAATTTTATACAGTCATTAACTTCAGCTGTTGCTTATTTAAAAAGCAACAGCTTTTTTCTAAAATCAGCAAATTTCTCAGTAAAAAATATCCCTTATCCTATAATTTTATAGAGATAAATATCTTCACACTTTTTTTACTTTATTTAATCTTCAAGTGTTTTACTAATTCATATTAAAGTATTACAATAT
>CAZQQK010000151.1:0-2187 GCA_964595445.1 uncultured Phascolarctobacterium sp. | reverse complement strand
AAAGAATATTAATTAGAGAATCCAGTATTGTTATCAGGCTATAGTCTTTTTATTCTCTTGACGTTAGCTGATAAACGTTGTATAATGACAAGAAGTTGATTATTAGCAGAATGTATCAATAAGTTCTTTGATTGATATACCTACTGCTAGATTTCAGCAGTTGCTGACACAATTTTTGCAGAAGAATTTTTGAAAGAAGGTACAAGTATGAGTATTTTTGCTGGAGCTGTTGACTATTTTATTAAAGGTGGGCCTTGTATGTGGCCTTTGTTGGTTTGTTCCTTTGTAGCTATTGCCATTGGAGTGGAACGTTATTTGTTTTACAAAAAGGCTATTTCCGGTCAAGATTTTGCAAGTGGATTTTGCCGCATGATGAATGACTTTAATGTAGTAGGTGCACATGAGCTATGCGAAAGCTCTAAAGGCGAGGCTGCAAAAATGGCTTGTGCTATTCTTTGCATGGATGAAACTTTTGGCAATCGTTTAGAAACTATAGTTTATACAAGGGCCGATCGTATTATCGACAGCTTAGAAAAAAATCTTAATTACTTGAGTGTTGTGATAGGGTTATCTCCGATGTTAGGTTTGCTTGGTACTATTACTGGTATGATATCTTCTTTTAATGCACTTAATGAAAGAACTCAGAATCCTATGGCTGTAACTGCTGGTATAGGTGAAGCACTTATTACTACTGTTTTTGGCTTATGTATAGCAATTATGGGTATGTGTATCCATGCGTATTTGACCAGCAAAATAAAAACAGAAACTTTAAATATTAATGAAGTAGCTGACACTTTGGTTGATATTATTCAAGCAAAAGAAGAACCTTTTAAAGGTTTGCCTGTAAATGGTAAACAATTTGCTTATACAGATAATAGTGTAGCATCTAATCAGGAAGATTCTGCTCAAGAGCATAGATGAGGGGCGGTGTGATAGATGCGTAGACGTCGTAGAAGAGAACTCAAAGCACCAGAAATTATGCTCAGTCCGATGATTGATATGATTTTTTTGTTGCTGGTATTTTTCGTAGTCAGTACTATGTATATGAGCGAGATAAAAACTATACCTATTCGTTTACCAGTAGCTAAGCATTCTGAAAATGTAAGTAAAAGTAATTTTAATGTAACAGTTAAACAGGATGGAACTTTATATCTTGATGAAAGCCAAATCGATTTAGAAATGTTAGTAAAAAATGCTGCTATAGAGAGTAAGCGTGATTCGTCTTTCTCTGTTATCATACGCGCAGAAGATGATGCACCTTATAAAATTATTATTCAGCTTATGGATAAACTTAAAGGAGCAGGTGTAACTCGTTTTGGTTTGGCTACAGATACAGGTGAAAACAAATGATAGACGAAAAAAAACGTTTTGGTCAGGGCCTTGCTGTAGCTTTAGCAGTACATATAGCTGTTGCTGCTGTTCTTGGTATTTTTGGCTATCGTTTTGTACAAACTCCGCCAGAAGTTTTAGAAGTTACTTTAGCTGGTGGAGGCGGTGGCGGTCAAGAAATTGAAGAACCGGAGCAGGAGGAGCAGATAGAAGAAAATATTGTAAAAAGCATTGAAGATATTGTTGATCAGAAGTTAAAGCCTAAACCAGAAAAAAAGAAACAAGTTGTTAAACAAAAGAAAGAAACAGGAAAACCTAGTCCGAATCCTGCTCCTGGACCTAAAACTGGTGAAGGAGAAGGCAGCGGCGGCGGTACTGGTGGAGGCAATGGTACTGGCAGTGGAAACGGTGAGGGTGATGGCAGCGGTGAAGGTCGCGGTGTACCTGTAGTTCCACCGCGTGTCCTGCGTGAAGTTTCTCCACGTTATCCGGCTTCTGCACGCAACAGTGGTGCTACGGGTGTTGTAAGAGTAAGGATGTTAGTAGATGCTAATGGCAATGTGCAGAGTGCATCTGTAGTTTCTTCTTCTGGTAATGCGGATATGGATGCTAATGCAGTAGAGGTTGTTTATAAGTGGCGCTTTAGTCCTGCACGCGATAAATATGGACAAAATGCAGCTTGTTATGTAACGCGTGGCATAAAGTTCAGTTTACGTTAACGCTTTGTAGAAGATTTTTACTGATATAGTGTTACTTTAATTTAGAAAAGAAAATATTTTTTAGGAACGGTATGATTTTAGTCATATGTACCGTTCCTATTTTATACGCAAATTATTTTGGTAATCTGAAGTATGATAT
>CAZQQK010000150.1:0-2192 GCA_964595445.1 uncultured Phascolarctobacterium sp. | reverse complement strand
ATTAAAAGGAGTGAACCTTATATTTATAAGATTCACTCCTTGTTTCTTTATTAATTTAAATTCTAGTTGATTTTTAAAAGAAATAATAAGCTTACATATTATTTATCCATTAATGCATTGTCGATAAAAGCGGAACCAAATTGGGTATAATTAAGTTCTGCACCACGTATATCACTGTCATCAAGTATGGCTTTATCTAATTGAGCGTAATTAAGAACTGTATTGTTTAATTTGCCCTTGCCGATTTTACTGCTGCGTAAATCGGCATTACTAAGATTACTTTTTTGCATATGAATACTGTACATATTAGCACCATAAAAAACAGTATTTTTTAGGCTTGCTTTACGCATCCAGCTATATGGAAGATTGGCAAAGCTGAAATCAGCAAAATCTGCTTCTATTTCATCAAAAACGGCTTCCTGTGCTTTAACTTGCTGTAAATTGGCGTTAAGCAGTTGAGCTTTATACATTTGTGTTCTGTAAAGATATGCTCCATATAAACTAGCGTTAGTAAAATCGGATTCAGAAGTAACAGCATAACTAAGATTAGCATGATTAAGTTTAGCAGAGCGTAAGCTTGTATGGCTTAATAAAGCTTTTTGAAAACAGGCATCAGAAAGATTAGCTTTATCAAGTTTAGTATTATTAAGGCGTGCTTCTGTGAAGTCGGTATTTGTGAAGTCACGATTACTGAGATCTAAATCAGATAAATCTGCTCCTGATAAATCTCCTCCTGGACAGCTGGCACCATTGAGAACTGCATTTAAATCATCGTTATTATAGGCAAAAGCTTGAGAGGGAATGGTAATTATAGCAGCATACGTTAATATAGCTGTAAATGATAAAAATTTTTTCAGCATTAAAATTCACCTCGCAATTATTTTGATTCCGAATCTAAAAGTTTTTCTAAATCAGCAGGATTATCAGGCAGCGAATCAATGATTAACCATGGTTTAATTTGTGTGAAATCTTCTCGCTTGTAGGATGAACCTTCAAGGACTATCAAGCATAAAGAGCCGATAGCATTAGCACAAAGCACATCGTTTGGAGTATCACCGATAAAAATTAGCTGCTTAGCAGAAATATTTTTATTTTGCAAATACAGCCTTTGCAATGCAACCTTTGCAAGCATTTCTCTGCTTTCACTTATTTCACCAAAAATACTGTTTTGATAATTGAAATACTTATCGAGAGCAAAGTAAGAAAGCTTTAGATGTGCACCAGTACTGGTATTACCAGTTAAGAGACAGTTGCAATATCGTGTATTGGGACGATTAAAATAAGCTAAAGTTTTTGCTACATTTTTTAATACTTTGCCTTCGTGTAAAGGTAACTGTTTAGGAAGTTCCATATGATAGCGTATAAGTATTCCTGCTGCTTCTGCACTGTTGCAGCGCCCGCGTAAGCGCGTTACTACATTTTTTACAATTTCTGAATCTGTGCGTCCTGCCAGCGATTCGGTAAAATCAAAAGCATCCAGAAAGTAATAGTCCTTGATAACTTTTATTAAAGCATCTTTCCCAGCTCCTCCGGAAAGCAGCAGTGTACCGTCTATATCCCACATTAGATATCTCATGAAAAAACTCCTTTATTTTAAGAAAAAACAGGGGTTGATTAAAGCAACCCCTGAAAATTGTTGAGCAAATAGTCTCGCTTAGATGCCACGTGGCTTGAGCATCATCTTTTTTAGTTTGTCGCCTACATTTTGCGTAACATTTTGTGTGCGGCGAATAAATTTCATATGAGAACGGTGATTTGGTTTCATATCATATTTATTTCCAAAATCTCCGCGGTCTAATAATGTTATTTTTGCTTTATCGCAATTAAAAGCACTGCGTAGATAACGAGCCATTCCTGCTGGGTCAGCTTCACTGAAACATGAAAAAATATCAGCTGCAATAAATCCAAGAGCAGGATAAATATGTAATGTTACATGACCTTGTTTGCATACAGCAGAGATAGAGTATTCTTGTTGACCGTCTTCTTGGCAGAATATAAGCTGCTGATTGTTCATGGAAAATTCTTCACAGCCTGTTGTAAGAAGATTTTGCGCTTTTTCAGGATTAGAAATTTGTTCAATACCGCAGTTATACATATCTATAGCAATTAATTTGCCTGTAAATGTCTTTGGTTGCATAAATTCAACACCTCATAAAAGTAAATTAGTGAAAAATAATTAGTAAATATATTAT
>CAZQQK010000149.1:0-2202 GCA_964595445.1 uncultured Phascolarctobacterium sp. | reverse complement strand
GAAAACCTTTTGATATTTTAAATGTCTACTTGACGGGTAGCACACCAAAATCAAGACTTTAGGGAGTTATTTTTTATGGTGCGCCTGAGAGGAATCGAACCTCCGCACACGGTTCCGGAGACCATTGCTCTATCCACTGAGCTACAGGCGCGGTTTGCTAATCAGCAGATTAACAAAAGCATTATAACACATTTACAGAACATATGCAAAGAAAAGAGGAGTTTTTTGTCTTTGGTGTATATTTGTGCTAAAATATAAGGCAGTCGTTAAAGCTTATAATTCAGTGGATGTGTTGTTTGGCTGCAACAGATTTTTATGGTTGAAAATGTTTGCGGTTGAAAAAGAAAAGTTAGGCAGTTTCAGCTAAAAGTGTTATAATAAAAAAATATGATTAGGGTTATGTTTGCAAAGGAGATAGCTATGATAACAATTCGAGACAGGGTTCGTTTTGTGGAAACTGATATGATGGGTGTCGTGCATCACGCAAATTATCTGCGTTGGTTTGAGATGGGACGTGTTGCTTATCTGCGTGCCTGCGGTGTCTCCTTAGGTGAATTGATGGATGAGGGTATCGTTTTTCCGATTACGGAAGTATCAGTTAAATATAAAAATTCCTGTACTTTTGATGATGATTTTGAAGTGCAGGTAAAGATGAGTGCTTTTAATAAGGCAAAGATGGAGTTTGCATATCGTGTGATTCGTTTGCGTGATGGTGCTTTGGCAGTTGAGGGATATACACGCAATGTGTTTACGGATAAGGCAGGAAAGATTGTGCGTCTTGAACCTAAATGGTATGATAAAATTAATAAGTTGTATATCCAAGAGAAGTTGATGGAGGAGTAAAGCTATGGAAAAATATCAAATTGTTCCTGTACCTACAAGAATATTGACCCATCATGATAATATTTGTGATGCTATTTTAGAATATGCTAAAGATAAAATAGGCCCAAATGATGTAGTTTGCACTGCTGAAAGTGTTGTGGCGATTACTCAGGGCAGAGCTATGCGGTGTGAGGAGTTTCATCCTGGATTGCTGGCAAAGGTTTTGGCACATTTATTTCCTGCTAAGGGAAGTATCAGCAACTGGTATAGTATGCAGGCGTTAATTGATGCAGAGGGCGGAGGACGTGTTCTGTTTGCTGTTATCTGCGGATTTTTTGCTAAATGTGTTGGCGTAAGCGGAACTTTTTATCGTATGGCAGGTAAGCAGGCACGTTTGATAGATGATGTTACTGGTACTATGCCGCCGTATGATAAGCATATTGTTTATGGCCCGTCTGAACCGGAAAAAGTGGCAGAGGAGATTACCAGGGTTTGCGGCTGTTATGGTGCAGCGATTGCTGATGTTAATGATTTGAAAAGAGCGGCAGTTTTAGGAGCTTCTAAAGGTGTTGATCCTGATAAGGTTGCTGAAATTTTGATTGATAATCCGTTTGGTAATGGCAGCGAAAAGACACCTATCTGTATTATAAAGGATTATCATAAGGAGTAGGAGGCAGCAAAGATGTTCTTAACTATTGTTGAAATTATTATAGCCTTGGTTATTTTTTGTGTCTTGGTAGTTGGTGTTTATATTTTAATTCAGGGAGATGCTGTTGTTCGTCTTTTGACAAAGCAGAGGACGGAAGCCGTTTTAGATAAGAATTTAGACGGTCGAGCAGATTTTTCTTTGGAAGTACCGTTTGAGAACGCAGGCAAGCAGGAGGCAACTATGCTGGATGCTTATATGCGTATTTATCTGCCGCAGGAGCAGTACAGTGATGTATTGCTGCGCGGAAAGGTGAACCTTAAAGGCTCATTGCGTGATGATGATTATTTTGAAGCAATGTTGATTCCAGCAGGCAGCAGTAAAAAGTTTCTGCTTCGTTTTGAGGCTTATGCAAGAAATGGTAAAAGTATTGCAGAGGCTTTGCAGGAAATTCCAGATGTTGATGTTGCTTTGTTTGCAGACTGCCGTGGACGCAGAGAGTTGTATACTGTTAAGGAAGTATTTACTTTGTCGGCAGCAGAGATACGTTCATTAATAAAATAAATGGTGTTTAAAAAAATAAGAACAGCTGCACTTGCAATGAAAAGTACAGCTGTTCTTTACTTTATTTGTTTGTGAAAAAAGAAAACACCGCATTTATCTTATGCGGTGCAGTTTACAAAATGGTGACCTCGGCAGGACTCGAACCTGCGACCTTTTGATTCGTAGTCAAA
>CAZQQK010000148.1:0-2218 GCA_964595445.1 uncultured Phascolarctobacterium sp. | reverse complement strand
GTTCATAAGTAAACAATACATTACGCGGCAAAGTTTTATATTCATAATTGTTCAGTGCATCATCACGATTCAGCAGATTACCGCCAACTACTTGAAAAGTATCTTTCTCAGTAGGTCTATAAGTAACTGTCATTGTCAAATCTACACTATTTTTCAAAGTATGATCTTTTATTTTATTAGTTGTATGTTCTCTGTTATAATAAGCAAGTTCTCTATCAAGATATGCAAAAAGACGTGTATCCCAGTTAAGCTTGCTCTTACTGAAGGTCGCACCCAAATTTAAAATATTTTTGGCTGTATCTTGTGTCCATGAACCATTAGAACAAGCTCTTGGATTCTGCAAAGTCCAGCCAATACTTCCTGTCCAGTTCTCATCAAGCTTCTGTTTATAATTCAGCTCCAATCCTGTATTTTCCCATTCATCACGATTGCGCATGATGTTATTATTATTTTCATCTCTATCCCAGAAGAATTTGTCCTTAATCTTCATATGGAACACATCAGCAGAAAACGCAGTTGTACCATCATCAACCTTATAACCAACCTCATATGTCCAGCCAGACTGCGGTTTCAGTGCTGTATTAAGTGTATAATGATCCTTGTAATAAAAAGCACTGTTAATAGCTGGCATTTCAAAAGATTTACCTACATTAAAATAATAGTTGGAAATAGCATTAGCTTTATAAATACCTTGTACCTGAGGCAATAATTGGAAATCGCTGTCATAATAAGCATTTTTGCCAATCCAGTACTCACGTAACCCCAAAATCAATTCAAAGGCATCACTAGTATGAACATCCCATGATTGATAAGCAGAATAAGAATTACGTCCTGCTTTATTAGAATTAGATTCCATTGATTCTCTGTTAGCATTAACACCTAAAATCAAGCTGTCTTTATCATTCAAAGCAAATTTCTTCTGCAAATCAAAGTTAGCATTATAGCCATCATAACGACTGTAAGAGCCACCTTTTAAAGGTATACAGCTTAAATCCATGGTATTATAGCCAAATACACCTTTCCAACCATTATATCTATTATCATAAGCTAAAGAATAAGAATTATAAGTACTGTCATAACGAGTCAATTTATCCATAACAGGATTGAAATTTACAAATTTTCCTGTTTCATATTTTAAATCACTATGGTTACGACCCCAACTAAAAGTCATATCTTTAGCAACTTTAGCATCCAGATAAAATTGATCAAAGGACTTATCTATAATGTTAATTGCAGTTCCAGCACCCTTACTTCCAGGAAGAACAGCTCCATTAAAATCTTTATTCCAAGTTTTCTTATAGCCAATGTTTAAAACATCACTCATAATATTAGCAGCTGCCAATCTCTTATTACTACCTGCACCAGCCTTAATATTCCCTGTCATTTTTCCTGTATTATCTGGTCTTTTTGTAATAATATTGATAACGCCGCCCATAGCCTGAGGCCCATATAAAACAGAATTTGAACCCTTTACTATTTCAATACGCTCAATCTGCTCCATCGGAATAGTATTCAAAGTAGCATGATTCATATAGTTAGAGGGGTTACCATTTACCAAAAGTAAAGTTCCATCATCTAGACCGCGTACACGAATTCTTGACATCATTCCGCCATAATCTCCCCCATCTTCCTGATAGGTATGATTATTTGCCAAAGAAAGATTTTTTACTGCTTCAAAAACAGATTGATAACCACCTTGCTTTAAGTCCTGCTGAGTTATAACAGTTACATTAGCAGGCGTATTCAATAAAGTTCGTTCTGTTCTAGTAGCAGTAACAACCATAGTATCAAGAGAAAATTCCTGAATCTCATTGGCAAACGCATCAGAACAACTACTTCCAATACCAATTAATAATGATAATGCTGCAACACTATTAAGTATTTTTCTCTTTGTCATCAAAAAATCTCCTTTATATTATAATATGGAAAACCGCAATAAATCAGCTTTCACAAATACTCGTTTATAATATAAAGTATATAGGAAGTATACAGTCAAGCACTTTGTTTTTATTAGTAATGATTATTTATTTAAAAATTCATTTCAGTTTAATAAATTTTCTGCTTACTTACACTCAAGAAAACTTGCCTAAATAGAATTAAAAAAATAAAGACATATCTCTTAATTCAAAGAGAAATGCCTTTATCAACTTACCTTACAGCTTTTCAACAGCTTCTTTATCAAAAAATTTTAATAACAAAGCTTTCGCCTTTTGCTTAA
>CAZQQK010000147.1:0-2285 GCA_964595445.1 uncultured Phascolarctobacterium sp. | reverse complement strand
AAATTACAAAGGAATATTGCCGTGGCGTTTTGCCGGACGGGTTTCGCGTTTGCTTTCCAGCATTTGCAGAGCGTTGATGATGGTGGGACGAGTATTTTTCGGTTCGATAACCATGTCAACCATGCCGCGCATTGCTGCTTGGTACGGAGTTGCGAAGTTGTCGATGTACTCTTTGGTTTTTGCTTCAACATCAGGATCTTTTCTGAAGATGATGTTAGCAGCACCAGCAGGACCCATAACTGCGATTTCTGCAGTCGGCCAAGCGATAACTTGGTCTGCACCCAAATCTTGAGAGCACATTGCCAGATAGGAACCGCCGTAAGCTTTACGTGTAACCAATGTAATTTTAGGAACAGTAGCTTCAGAGTAAGCATACAGCATCTTAGCGCCATGACGGATAATGCCGCCATATTCTTGGTTACAACCAGGCAGGAAGCCAGGAACGTCTACCAAGTTCAGCAGAGGAATACCGAATGCATCACAGAAACGGATGAAACGAGCGGATTTATCAGAAGCATTAATATCCAGGCAGCCTGCCATAACTTTCGGTTGGTTAGCGATGATACCAACGGTTTGACCATCCATACGTGCAAAGCAGGTAATGATGTTCTTAGCCCAGTATTTTTGGTTTTCATAATATTCGCCGTTATCTACGATGGATTTGATAACATCATACATATCATATGCCTGATTGGAGTTATCCGGCAACAGAGTATTCAGGCTGTCATCAGTACGCATCGGGTCATCACCAGTCTCTACGATCGGAGCACCTTCCATGTTGTTGGAAGGCAGGAAAGAGAGCAGGTAACGAATTTGTTGCAAGCAGTCTTCATCGTTTTCAGCAGCAAAGTGTGCAACACCAGAAGTAGAGTTGTGAGTCATAGCACCACCCAGTTGTTCTTGGGTTACATCTTCACCAGTAACAGATTTAACTACTGCAGGACCGGTAATGAACATTTTAGAAGTGTTCTTTACCATGTAGATGAAGTCAGTCAGTGCCGGGCTGTATACAGCACCGCCAGCAGAAGGACCCATGATTGCAGAAATTTGCGGAACAACGCCGGAAGCAATGGTGTTTTCGAAGAAGATTTTACCATAGCCAGCCAAAGCATCAATAGCTTCTTGGATACGAGCACCGCCGGAATCATTCAAGCCAACGAGCGGAGCACCCATTTTCAGTGCTAAGCGTTGAACTTTAACGATTTTAGCAGCATGCATTTCACCAAGAGAACCACCTTCAACGGTGAAGTCTTGTGCGAATACATATACAAGACGACCATCAATGGTACCGTAACCAGTAGTTACGCCTTCACCCGGAAGTTCTTTCTTTTCTTGACCGAAGTTGGAGCAACGATGACGTACAAAACGATCCAATTCTACGAAGGAACCTTCGTCGAGGAGTGCAGCGATTCTTTCACGAGCAGTCATTTTGCCGGATTCATGTTGTTTAGCAACACGTTTTTCGCCGCCAGCAGCCAGAATTACTTCGGACTTTTTGAGCATTTTCTCAATTTTTTCTTGAGTAGACAAATCTTACACCTCCATCATTATTGGGAGAACAAATTTATACACAGATGCTGAAGACGTATCACTTGTACGCCTCCAGCATTATGTAGCTTAAATTGTGGAACTTAAATCACTTTAATCTACAATGCTAGTAAATTAGTCAACGTAGGTTTCAGCAGGTTGGCACAGTTCGAGCAACAGACCAGCAGATTTCGGATGAACAAAAGCAATTTTCATGTTGCCAGCACCGTTACGAGGAGCTTTGTCGATCATACGAACGCCAGCTTCAGTCAAATCAGCAATAGCAGCTTTAATGTCATCTACACGCAGAGCCATATGTTGGATGCCAGGGCCATTTTTAGCAACATATTTACCGATAGGACCATCGCCATTTTCAGTAATATCAACGAGGAGCTCGATCAGGGTTTCGCCGCAGGGAACAAATACGGTAGCAACACCTTGTTCTTTAACTTCTTCAGTACCAGTAGCAGTTAAACCCAGCACCTCAGTGTAAATTTTGGAAGCTTCTTCCAGAGTACCTTGGCATGCGATACCAACATGGTCAACACAAATAGTTTTGAATGCCATAATAAATTCCTCCTAAAAACTGTTTTTTTGGTGGTTTTATTTTAAAACTTTACCAACAATATCATCAACGACAGAATATGGCTCAATCTCACGGGTCTGCATTTTAACAACTAAGTTGTCAAACTCTTCCGTTTGAATGACATTTTTGTCGATGTAGCGATTTACATGGTCATTAAGCATAGCGGTAACTT
>CAZQQK010000146.1:0-2308 GCA_964595445.1 uncultured Phascolarctobacterium sp. | reverse complement strand
GATATATCTTTGATAGTAGATAATGTGTTTGATAGACAAGACCATTTATCTAATACTATGTCTAATTACGGTACATATTATTCCACTCCAACAAATTTCCTGCTTACCTATACTTATAAATTCTAATATTGTTTTATACCGTTCTATGGCGGCGCAGTCGCGCCGCCATTTTTAAAGTCAAATAAATCAGGCAGAAATTAAATACTTGCCGTAAATGTTTCTGCTGTTGCTTGTTAAAGCAATGCATATGAATATGAAAGATTGGATATGCAGAGCTTTTTCAATAAATTTATTTTTTAAGGAGTATGAAATTCATGAACAAAAGCTTACTGATGACTATTTTAGTTACAGGTGTGTGTACTTGGGGGGGATTTACATCTTCTGTATTCGCGGAAGACCTCGAGGAATATACACTTGATCAAATGGTAGTTACAGCACAGAGAACAGAAACCAAGGATTTGGAAACTCCTGCTGCTGTAAGTGTTATTACTAAACATGATCTTGAGAAAAATGGTGCTACTACTGTTATGGAAGCATTGAGACGTGTCGCTGGTGTAACGGATTACTCTTACGGCCCTGGCGGTGATGACTTGGGCAGCAGTTGGAGCCGTGTATATCTGCGTGGTTTTGATAAGGGTGCTTTGGTTATGGTTAATGGTGCTCCTATCAATACAAATAACTATGCTTCTGTAAGTGGAATTCCTGTTAATACTATTGAGCGAATAGAAGTCGTTAAAGGTGCTAACTCTGTATTATATGGTGCTGAAGCTATGGGTGGTGTAATTAATATCATCACTAAAAAAGGTGATGGCAAATTACGTACTACCGTAAGTGCAACTGGTGGTAATTATTTGAATAAATATAGTGTTACAACTCAAGCTGAGGGTGTGATTGTTACTGTTGGTAAAGATTATTTGGATAAGTTTGAACATGCACAGATGGATAGACCGGCAAAAGATAGCTATCGTGTAAATGAAAAGTATAAGAGAACTACTGCTTTTACTAGTTTGGCTTTATCACCTAATTTGCAGTTTAACTGGAATTATTCTAAGATTGATCCCATGTATGGTCAGCGTAAATTAAGTACTGGTGAAATTAGTGGTACAAGATATCGCTATAAAGATACTAAGCATGCTGCAAGTATGATTTATACGGATACTGATAATCAGACAAAAACAACTTTGGCATATAACAATAAAAAAGTTCAAGCTGAAAATGTTAATCCTGATGGTTCGTATAAACGTGGTGGTCATACAAGTAATTTTAACGTTTCTAATATTTATGTTGACAGCCAAAAAAAATGGGACATTGGTAAAGCAGACAGTTTGATTGCTGGTTTAACCATGAAACATGAAAAATATGACCAGCTTTTTGCTAATGCTGCTGATAATAATCGCAACAGTTATGGTGCATATATTTCTTATAACAAACGCTTTAATGATAAGTTTAGTGCAGTTTTAGGTTTGCGTGGAGAAACTTATAGACATACGGATTTTGAAAGCAATGATAACAATGTTTTATTACCGCAAATTCAGACGTTGTATAAGCTGAATGATACTCTTTCTTGGTATATCAATGTGGGTAAAGCTTTTGAAATGCCTGCTGTCAATGCACATACCACATCAATGGCAAATATTGAGGTTATTAGAAAAAATGGTATCAAACCTGAAGAAGGCTGGACTTATGAAACAGGTTTGAAACGCATTACAGGTACGTCTTCTACAAAACTTGCAGTATTTAACATGGATTATAAGAATAAGTTTAAGTGGAAACATTTTGATTGGATGGGAGATAATAACACTACCATTCAGGTTAATACCGGTAAGTTTGAGAACAATGGCGTAGAATTAGAGTACCAGAAAAATTTAAGTGATAAATGGGGTTATAATTTTAATGCTACTTTCCAAAATCCTAAATCTTTAGATGAAGATACTGGCAAATGGACACAGGAGTCTGCACGTATTCAGTTCAGTGCAGGTGTTGATTATACATTGAAAAAATTCAGCAGTAATCTGAACTGTTTGGTTCTTGCTGATAGAGAAGTGAGCAGTTACAGATATGATGGTAATACTTTAGGTACTAAGGGTGCGGATCATGATTTAAAAAATAGATTTTTGCTTAATGCTTCGTTTACTTACAGACCTACTGATAATCAATATGCTGTTTTGAGTTTGTATAATCTGCTGGATAGAGATGAGCCAGTAAGTACTTATGAATATTATGATTTACCGTTCAATTGGACGCTGACTTATAATTTTACTTTCTAAGAGCTATCTTTTTTTGACGGCGCAAGTGCGCCGTCATATAA
>CAZQQK010000145.1:0-2381 GCA_964595445.1 uncultured Phascolarctobacterium sp. | reverse complement strand
AAGTTAAATAGTTGTAAAAACTTATCTATTCAAAATATATTTAATGAATAAAGTACTTAATTCATACATTGCCAATATAGGCATAGCCAATAACACTTGAGAAATAACATCAGGTGGAGTTAAAACCGCTGCCAAAACAAAGCTTCCGAATATTACATATCTGCGTCCTTGTAGTAATAGCCTACTGGTTATAAGGTCAAGATATGCACCTAATATCAAGATTAGCGGCAACTCAAAAATAATACCAAAAGGCAGTATCATCAGCAACACAAAATCTACATAATTTTCCATAGAAATCATCGCCTGAATACCTTGCCCATCGAACCCAGTAAAAAATGCTAAACCCAAAGGCAGTACAAAATAATATGAAAAAAGCAAACCACTTACAAATAATATTACTGAAGCCACAGCAATAAAGGTTAGCTTTAATTGTCCCTGTAAGCTGAAAGCAGGCATGATAAAAGCCCACAATTGATAGAATATAAAAGGTGAACTAATAATCATACCTGCAACTAGACCAACCTTGATATAAATAAAAAAAGCTTCAGCAGGTCTTAGATAATAAAGGCTGCCTGCAGGCTCAGTTACATATGACACAATGTTATCAATAAAAAAATAACTGATAAACAATCCTGCTATTAAAGCTATCAGCATTTTAAAAATACGACTGCGTAGTTCCTCTAAATGTCCTGTAAATGTCATTTCATTAGAATCAACAACATTCCAATTAGATGAACTCATTTTTTTGCCTCATCAGCTTCAACAATAACTTCTTCTGGTTTTTTCTCAGAAACAGATACAGTCTTTACACTTTCTGTACTGTTAACTGCATCTTTAAATTCTTTTAATCCTTTACCTACAGCATTGCCAATCTCCGGTAAACGTCTTGGTCCAAAAACAAGTAAAGCAATAACTGCCAATACCAGCATTTCTGAAAAACCTATACCAAACATACTCTTTCCTCCTTCAGCTTTTTAATAAGCACAGCATAACACGCTATTGTAAAATCAAAGCTACAGATTTTGTTAAATAGATTTTAAGAAAATCACTAAAATCAAGAAAAAAGTTAAATTTTGTCACTTTACCTCATTTTTACTCTTTCTTGATTTATTCCAAACAAAGTAATTTTATAATGTGCTTAATCTGTCAATAATTTTATAAATAAACAGGAGGAATTCTATAATGCCTACAATTAAAACAATGTCACGTAAAACATTTTTACAGATTAGTACAGGAGCACTTGCTGGAGCTGCTTTCTTTAATATGCCCCATATGAGTTTTGCTGCTAATGCTAAAGCCCATAGTTGCAAACTTACAAGTTTACCATCTGCGATTGCTCTTGCAGGACAGGCTGAACTAGTACAGATGAGCTATAAAAAGATACAGGATAGTGTGTCTACTATTCAAAACAGCCGTCTGCGTCAAATGACTATGGATATTATAAAAAATCCTGATACAACATTTATGCGTCAATATCAAAATAATCTTTCTGCCAAAACATCCGTCTACAATAAACTTATTAGTTTAGGACTTATAGACCCAGAAAAAACCTCTTTAAAAAATTTCCTTCCACTCTATAACGGTCAAGCACCACAACCTTTCTACTCTGCTCCAGGCAGCGGCTATGGCAGCCATCATGCTTATCCCGGTGGTCTGGCTACACACACTGCTGCTAATTTAAGTATTTCCGAAGGTATCTATAACACTTACATCAACCTTTTTAACAGTAAAATTAGCCGCGATATAGTAATCTCTGCTCAAGCCCTGCATGACTTAGCAAAGCCTCTAGTTTTTCAATGGCAAAACAATCAGTCCAGCTTAAAAGAATACCCTATAGCAGGTACAGGTGCACATCATATTTTCAGTATCGCAGAAGTTATATACCGCGGATTTCCTGTTGAAGAAATTGTTGCTCAAGCCTGTGCTCACCAAACACCTGGCAGCATTAATGAAGAACAAACTGTTGTCGGGTTTCTAACAGCAGCAGCAATCCTCGCTGGTAAAGATGCTAAAACCTATGGTCTGGTAACAGCAAATAATACTCTGCCGTCTCCGCAAAAACAAGAAGGTTATATAACAAGTCTTGGTGACCATGATTACGTACTCAGCGGACCTGCCTGCCAAAAAACTGTAAAAATATTAGAACAAATTATGCGTACAGATTACGGTATGAATTCTGATGAACTCAAAGGTGAACAATTCAATAAAGTTCGTAACTATATTGGTGCACAGGTATCAATGATGTATGTCAACAGTCTGTCTTCCGAACCCAACGGAGAAGCATTGGTTCGTCAGCTTGTTCATAATCTGATTATTAAATAATACAAAATATATAAAAATACCACATTGGCTCATTAGGGACACCATAGTCACCTCAAGCC
>CAZQQK010000144.1:0-2509 GCA_964595445.1 uncultured Phascolarctobacterium sp. | reverse complement strand
ATATTTAATTATTTAAAAACAACAGTTAATTATAAGTAAACGATAAGACTTTAATATCATATTGATAATCAAAGCTTTTTAGGGGGGGTATTACTTACTTAGACTAACTTATTGATATTAATTATCGTGAAAAGTATAGCATCTTTACTATAATCAGTCAAGTACAAAACAGCAATATAATTATTTTCTTTTATAATTATATTTTTAACAAAGTTAATTAAAAACGACCTATAAAAAATCAGGAGACTTTATTATCAATACAGTCTCCTGATTCTATTTCCCAGCTATTTATTTGTAATTATCAAAAACGAACTTTATCTTTTGGATAATGAGATAATAATATAGTACGCAAAAGCGAAAAATCACTTTCTTTGAAGTGCAGTAGAGAATATCTTCCTTTAATGTACTCAATAAAATCCTGTAAATTATCGCAGCTACTATAACGCCCGTCATGTTTATAATCTATGTATTCCCCTAAAATTTCGTTAATTAATCTTATAGTTTCAGATGCCACACCCATCTCTGGAAACTTATGCAGCTGCATATTAATATTATTAAACCCATAAGGCATAGGTGTATGCAAACGACTTTGCGGAAACATAAAAATTCTGGCAAAAGCAAGTAAATTACGCAGACTTTTGTTAGCAGCATGAATTTTAGCCCCAGATACATCAGAATCTTCCATAAATACTGTCATTTTTGGCGGAAGTGCAATGTGCCAATATTTCAATAATCTCCTCCCTATGTTCTCTGAGAAGACAGGGAAAAAGCAAATTCTTTTTTGCAGATCACTAACTTTAAGCATAATTACAGAATCTTTCAATAGATAATCACTTCCGTCCGCATTATAAACACTATACCAAGGAGGTAATTCTTCAAAAGCTTCTACTTCCACTTTAAAA
Source organism: uncultured Phascolarctobacterium sp. (assembly GCA_964595445.1). Lineage (GTDB taxonomy): Bacteria > Bacillota > Negativicutes > Acidaminococcales > Acidaminococcaceae > Phascolarctobacterium_A. The sequence goes on along the minus strand of CAZQQK010000144.1, from coordinate 1,607 downwards.
TTTTGAATAATACTCTGCCTTGCTGTTTCTGTTCTGCAAAACATTTGCTGAAACTTAAGATCATCACTTGTATCTGCAAGCTTACATTTATACATCAGGGGTCTTCCTTTGTATTAAATTTTAGCTTTCCTTATACCCTTACAGTACTGCAATAACTTTAAATTACTGCTACACTGTCCGCAGGCTAAAATTACAGTCCGCTTATACCCTTAATTGCTCTAGCCAAAGAATGCTGTTTTACCGATAATTGCTCCTTTCAATCAATCATCACTACATTCTTTCCTATAAGAAATATTATAGCATATGTAAACTATTCCTGTATAGGTTAGTTGTTGTTTTTTCTGAAATTTTTCTATTATTTTTATTTTCACTTTTTTATTTGATAAATTTGTATAAAACAAATAGAGCCTCCTTATTAAACAAACAACAAGAAAGCTCTATTTCATCTTTTATTATAATATGAATTTCTCTAAAATAGCATTTTTATCACTAATACCAGTTTGTCCTTATACGAACCCAACCGCTTGTTTTGCTTTGCGAATTTTTAACATTAAGCCAAACCCCTTCATTTAAGGGAAGTACAGCTGATTTATCCACTTTCAATTTTGCTTTCTGTCCTTTTGTCGTCTGTACTTCAATAATACAGGGATTATTTCCTTTATCCCAAGCAGCATCAACTAGTTTAAATATATCCCCTTGACACAATTTATATTTTACGCGTTCTGCATCTTCTGCCATTAAATCTTTTGCCATTTTTACAGCAGTCGGTGCTGACAACTCTATTCTTTCTACCACGACAAGTTCTGAACCTGTTTCAAAATAATCTTTACAAATATCTGCTGTAACGGTAGGCTGCACATAAAATATATCATCAGCTTGAACTGTATAACTTTTGGTTTTCAAACCAAATAAATTAACACTTAATATAAAACCAGCTGCTAAACAAATACAGGAAATAATAATTTTAAAACTTTTTAAACGCATCTGCCTCACCTCACATTAAACTGCTGTCAGATAAATCATTAAACTTCATAAAACCAGAACGCCCATTAAATTCTATTTTTTTCCATTGACCTACATAAGGCAGGCGCAAAAATTCTGTATCAAAGTCAAGCTTATACTCTTTACCATCAACAACAACCCTGCCTACAGTTTCTCCGCTGCCATCATCAGAACGCAAAATAAATACCTTGGTTTCTGCAGGAATAATATGTGCCTTACTGAATAAACGGCGAAACTTCAACTCTCTGTCAACAACAGCATATCGGTCATCCTTATCTTTACTAGAAATAGTCTCTAAATAATCTACTTTTAATCCTTTAGACATTCTGTCAATTATTCTGCCTGTTAACACTGACGGCTCGCTGTACAAAGCAGCATTATCAACTAACACTGTACATTGAAGTTTGCCAGACTCTACTCGTGCATAACGAATATCTTCCGTTATTTGCTTTTCGTCATACGGCACAGCATTACTGCCCATTACTATGCTATAAACAAAGCCGCCAACTATTCCTAATAAAAAGCAAATTATATAAACAAAATATCTCTTTATCTTTAATCCCTGGAAAAACATTTCTTAAAACACTCCTCAATTAATATATAAG
>CAZQQK010000143.1:0-2552 GCA_964595445.1 uncultured Phascolarctobacterium sp. | reverse complement strand
AGTGACCAGCAGGTACATCAGAGAACGGATTTGCAGCATATGCACTTGCAGTTACGCCCAGTGCCATTGCCATTGCGAGTACTAAAGATTTCTTCATTTCAGTTTCCTCCCTTAGGAAATTTTTTATTTTTACAAATCACCTTTGGGAAATCCTCTGCTTTTTGCTCAAGAGTTGCCTTGTTTCCTCTGTGCGTACTTACAGTTTTATTCCCTAAGTAATTCATAAAGCTTTATAAGCGGCAAGAGGAGGAACTGCAAAATGAAAAAATCCTTAGTTAAAACATCTGCAATCTCTTGCCGTTGGCTTCATTATACCACAAACGTCCCCCCCTGCAAGACTTCATGAAGTGGTTTTTATATTTTTTATTATTTTTTATAAGCTCCAGTCTTACAGATAAAATATCTTTTATATTCATATACAAAAATTACCGCACTTCATCAGCCATGATGAGATGCGGTAAAAATAAATTCTAATTTATCTATTTAATCCTTCGAAACCCTTGTATTTTCAAGGAAAATCGTCATATCCATATATTTCATACTGTTTAACCCATTCAGACAATTGGCTGTCATTAATCCCTGCACTAACAGCAACACTTTGTTGTGATTCCCAGCTAATACTCTTGTAACTAAGTTATAACGTTCTTCTGCGGTATATTCAATACAAGTGCTTGGGTGTCTCAAAACGTCTGTTCCATGCAAATCTGCAAGTTTTGCCCATGTTTTAACACGTTTTCTAAGTTTTTTTAATTAATACCTTCTGGCGTCTCAGGCCACCGTCTATTTCGGTACAATTCAACGACATTCAATTTGAAAACAAAATCATATTTCATGTAAAAACCCTCCTTACTGGCTTTTGTCCAGCAAAGAGGGTACATATCACGATTAGTTTTATCGGTCCCACTCATATGCGAGCTTTGGTCCTCCATCAAAAGTAATCAAACCGCAATATTCAAATCCTTCACGTACAAGAATATGCTGCATTACTTTATTTTCGTCTTGTGTATCTACACGAATTGATTCAATACCATTCTCAATACAGAAATTCTTTATCAATGTAATCGACTTCTTGGACAATCCCTTCCCTCTGGCATTCTGAGAAAATGCCATTCTATGTACAACAGCATAAGGACGGTTTGTTTTCCATTCGCCATCGATAATACGGTAGGCTGGCTCATCACCAATGATGATACAGCAGTATCCGTAAATTTCATTCTCTTCTTCAAACACATAACCAATACCCGCTTTTATATCATCTTCAATCGTAGCAAGTGTTGGGTATCCTGGATGCCATTGCACAAATCCCATGGAGTTGTGGTATGCTCTCGCATCTTCGATACATTGATAAGATGTTTTTGCTTCATCCATTTTTGCTTTTCTTAATAGCATAGTTTTTCCTCCAAGAAAATATTTTCATTATGAACAAAAGATATTGACCTTAGTTTATTTGTTTGATACACTCAATATAGTGTAAAAACAGTCCAATATGTCACATTTCCTTTATATTATACCGATAATCCGATATATCGTCAATAGGGAGAACGCATGGATATACAAAAAAATGTGGGAAAAAACATTAAAACAATCAGAGAGCAAAAGAAAATCACGTTAGACTCAGCGGCAAAACTAACCGGAGTCTCCCGAAGTATGCTTGCGCAAATTGAAAAAGGAGAAGTAAATCCTACGATTTCTATTCTTTGGAAAATTGCAAATGGGTATAAGGTATCGTTTACTTCACTTGTTAAATATGACACTCCTTCCCTTTTGATAAAATCAGAAGAAGTATCCCTACTTATTGAAGATGATGAAAAATATATAAGTTATCCCGCTTTTCCATTTCAAGAAGATAAACAGTTTGAACGTATCGTATTGAAATAAAAGAAGATGAATATTTGCAGGCTCAACCCCATTTGAACGAAACCGATTCCTGCTCTGCAATTTGCTTTGTCATAAACAGCAAACGCTCCTGTGCCTGACTGTCAACATCTGATGGACATTACAACAAGACTTGCTTAATCATCAATGAAGAGGGATTTCATGTTCAGTTAAGCTGTTTAGGCAGCTTTACAGAAAAAATCGTTCCTTTTGGTTTATTATCAAAAATTTTTATTGTTCCCTTATATTTTGCAGCAATAGCTAAAGCTAAAGACAAACCAAGTCCCAAGCCACCCTGACTGCGGCTGCGTGCCTTATCTACACGATAGAAACGATAAAAAACTTTCTTTTTATCTTCATCACTGATACCACAGCCCTCGTCAGCAACTTCTATAAACAGCTTTTCTTTTGCAGACATCGCCCTAAGAAAGATACTGCTGCCATCAGGAGAATATTTCATAGCATTATCCAGCAGGATAATTAATAAACGTAACAGTTCCATTTCATCACCCCAAAAGCTCAATCCCTGCTGAACATCAATCAATAGCTTAATCTGCCGTTTTGCAGCCAAAAGCTGCATCTGACTTCTCACCTCACAGCAAAGTGCAGTTATATTTATAGGCTGTTTATAAACAGGCGTTTCACCCTCGTCACAGCGTGCTAAGGTCATCAAATTT
>CAZQQK010000142.1:0-2574 GCA_964595445.1 uncultured Phascolarctobacterium sp. | reverse complement strand
TCCCTTGGCTCTACTGTACTGCTGCTTGATAAAGAAACTGGCGAAGAGGAAACTTATACTATTGTTGGTACAACAGAAGCAGATCCTTTCCGCAACCGTATCTCTAATGAATCCCCTGTGGGTGTTGCTATTTTGGGACAAAAGGTTCACAGCGTAGTTGTTGCTAATACTCCTGCTGGCGAACTGTCCTACGAAATCCTGGAAATTAAATAAGGAGGAACATGACTAAGATATGGCAGAAAATAAACAATATTTAGAAGAAAATGCACCTCTTACAGAATCAGAACTCAATGAACAAATGCAGGTGCGTATTGATAAAATGCATAAAATTGAGGAACGTGGCTGGAAACCTTTTGGTTATCGTTTTTTGTGGACTCATCGTGCAGCAGATATAGCTGCTCAGTTTGAGGAGCTTTCTGAAAAAGAAACCGAAGTAAAAATGTCCGGACGCATTATGGCTATTCGCGGTCACGGCAAAACCTGTTTTATGGATATGCAGGATAAAACAGGTCGTATTCAGGTTTATGTACGTAAAGATGTTATAGGCGAAGAAAACTACGCTTTGATTAAACTGCTGGATATTGGTGATACTGTTGGCATTACCGGCAGTGCTTTCCGTACCCATATGGGAGAACTTTCCATTAAAGCACAGTCTGTAGAAATTCTTTCTAAGTCTTTGCGCCCGCTGCCGGAAAAATGGCATGGACTGAAAGATGTAGAGATTCGTTATCGTCAGCGTTATGTTGATCTTATCGTTAATCCTGAAGTACGTGATACATTTGTAAAACGCAGCCAGGTTATTAAGAGTGTACGTGAAGTGCTCGACAGCCATGACTTTTTGGAAGTAGAAACTCCTATTCTTAATACTATTGCTGGAGGTGCTGCTGCACGTCCGTTTATCAGCTATCATAACAGTTTGGATATGCAGGTATATATGCGCATTGCACCGGAATTATATCTTAAACGTCTTATTGTAGGTGGTATGGATCGTGTTTACGAATTAGGACGTGTATTCCGTAATGAGGGTATAGATAATCGTCATAATCCTGAATTTACCAGTGTAGAAATTTATCAGGCTTTTGCGGATTACCGCGACATGATGGATTTGACAGAGGAAATTGTTGTTAAGACAGCAGAAAAAGTACTTGGGACTACTGCTATTGTTTATGAAGGAACTCAAATTGAACTTGCTTCTCCTTGGAAACGTATGACTATGGTAGAGGCTGTTAAGGAATATTCCGGCAAAGATTTCAGCAATGTTACAGATTTGGAAGAAGCACGTGCTATTGCTAAGGAATTAAAGGTTGCTATTGAGCCTTCCTTTGGAATTGGTAAGATTATTAATGCCTGCTTTGAAGAATATGTAGAAGATAAACTTATTCAGCCTACATTTATTACTGGTCATCCGAAAGAAATTTCTCCTTTGGCTAAGAGTAATCCTGATAATCCGGAAATTACCGATCGTTTTGAGGCTTATATTTACGGACGTGAAATCTGTAATGGCTTTACTGAATTAAATGATCCTATCGACCAAAAGGAGCGTTTCTTAAAGCAGGTTGAAGAACGTGCAAACGGTGATGAAGAAGCTAATATGATGGATGAAGATTTTGTTCATGCATTGGAATACGGCTTGCCTCCTACAGGTGGTTTGGGTATTGGTATTGACCGTTTGGTTATGTTCCTGACTGACAGTGCATCAATTCGTGATGTACTTTTCTTCCCGACAATGAAACCTTTAGGAAAAGCTGCCAATACTGAAAAGCCTGCTTTTCTGACTGGTGAAACTGCCGCAGCAGATGTTTTGACTGAAACAGAAGCTGAGGTTATAGATTTTTCTAAAGTACAAATAGAGCCGTTGTTTGAAGAAGCTGTAGATTTTGATACTTTCTGCAAATCTGATTTCCGTGCAGTAAAAGTAAAAGAATGTACTGCCGTACCTAAGAGCAAAAAATTATTAAAGTTTGTTTTAGATGACGGTACTGGAACAGACAGAGTTATTTTGAGCGGTATTCACGCTTTTTATGAGCCGGAAGATTTAGTAGGGAAAACTTTGATTGCTATTGTAAATCTGCCGCCGCGTAAAATGATGGGCATTGAATCCTGCGGTATGCTGCTCAGTGCTATTCACGAAGAAGAAGGAGAAGAAAAACTGAACCTTCTTATGGTAGATAATAGAATACCTGCTGGTGCTAAACTGCACTGATAAAAAATAAAATAATTGATAAAAATCTGGCGTTGCAGAAATCTGTGACGTCAGTTTTTTATTGTGCAAAAATTTTAGCGGATTATTATTTTCTGCACTTGACAATGATTTATGTATATGATAACATTATAAACTACATCGTTATTATTAGTGCAGGTGGAGATTTTGACAACAAATACTGCTGGGTCAGTGGTTGAACGGCGTATTTTGCTTATAATGAAAGATGAAGCTCATCATCGAAGACAACAGACAAGGTCCTTGTGGTAAGAACCTTGTTTTTTTTGTCAAGTATGGTTGTGCTGATTTTAGTGTGTCTATTAAATAAGAAGGGGTGAGGAATTACATGTTTAAACCGGTTCCAGTGGGTGATC
>CAZQQK010000141.1:0-2584 GCA_964595445.1 uncultured Phascolarctobacterium sp. | reverse complement strand
TAGTAATAGTATTTAAGTTAAAGTAAAGCGATTATGTAAATAATGTAACCGAAATGCGAAAAACAGTGTGACTTAGGCAACAGAAGATAAAAAAATTTAACTTTATACTTATTAAAGTAAGATAATTAGAATGCTTACATAATTGAGTTCCTGTGTATTTTAGAGGAAGAGGTGATGAACAGTGGGTCCTGTAACAACTAATCCATGGCTGATTGCCCTTATCAACATGACCATTGTATTTGGTGTATTGATTGCTCTAGGTGTGTTGATGAGTTTTATTCAGGTAGTAGATCCTACCAAAGCTAAATAAGGTTTAAAGGCAGCTTTGCTGCTTTAAGCAACTTCGCACTAAGAAAATATTTCCAGAGTTATCTGCAAGCTCTTTTCGGCAGCCTGACAGGCTAGGGGAGACTGTAGGTTAAGCAGATTATCTGAAAGCCTTTTTCTTAATGTGAAGCGTATTTATTGCTACGGCAATATGCACTTATAACATCCCAATGATGGGAAACAAGGAGGAAAATTTCACATGTTTGAAGCATTTATTGTTGCTTTGTCTTCTGTATGGGCAGACTCCGGCTTCTCTGCACTGACTGGCGGACATATTATTATGATCTGCGTTGGTTTAGTTCTGCTCTATCTGGCTATTGGCAAAGGTTTTGAGCCCTTGCTGCTTTCCCCGATTGCTTTTGGCTGTATTCTGGCTAACATTCCTAAAAACGGCTTTGAAGCACCTGGCGTAATGTCCGTTATTATGTATGGTATTCACCACGAAGTATTCCCGCCGCTGATTTTCTTGGGCGTAGGTGCAATGACCGACTTTGGTCCGCTGATTGCTAACCCGAAAACTCTGCTGTTGGGTGCTGCTGCTCAAGCTGGCGTATTCGTAGCTCTGCTTGGTGCTATGATGTTAGGTTTCAGCGTACAAGAAGCTGCTGCTATCGGTATCATCGGTGGTGCTGACGGCCCTACCTCCATTTATCTGGCAGCTAAAATGGCTCCTCAGCTGTTAGGCGCAATCGCAGTTGCTGCTTACTCCTACATGTCTTTGGTTCCGCTGATTCAGCCTCCTATCATGAAACTGTTCACTACTGAAGCTGACCGCAAGATCGTTATGCAACAGCTTCGTCCTGTTACTCATTTCGAAAAAATCGTATTCCCGATTATGTGCACCATCGTTATCTCCCTGCTGTTACCTTCCGTAACTGCTTTGATTGGTATGCTGATGCTTGGTAACCTGTTCAAAGAAGCTGGCTGCTTGGATCGTCTGAGCGACACCGCACAAAACGCTTTGATGAACACTGTAACCATCATGTTGGCTACTGGTACTGGTTTGACTATGAGTGCTGACGCTTTCCTGAACTATCAAACTATCCTGATTATCATCCTCGGTCTCGTTGCTTTCGCAGCTGGTACTTGGGGCGGTGTAGTGTTTGGTAAGCTGATGTGCATGATTGACGGCGGCAAAACTAATCCGTTGATTGGTTCTGCTGGTGTATCCGCAGTTCCGATGGCAGCTCGTGTATCTCAAATCGTTGGTCAGAAAGCTAACCCTGCTAACTTCCTGCTGATGCATGCTATGGGCCCGAACGTTGCAGGCGTTATCGGTACCGCAGTTGCTGCAGGTACTATGCTGGCTATGATTGGTCCTGTTGCTAAATAATTTTATATGCAACTCCCCTAGAGAGTGTGCCTTTAGGCACACTCTCTTTTTATATTGAGGGAGGATTTTAAGGTAAAATAATGCTTTTTCTATGTGGACATTCGCTTGCGATTTACAGTAGGCTTAATAAGGAAATTTAGTACCTGATGATATTAATAGCTGCAAATAAGTGCTAAAAATAATATCTGCATTATAAAAGTGCATGATTATTGACTTTTTCGCTTTAACTAAGCAAAATGCAGCTTAATAAATTTGCATTAATTTTCGGGAAAAAGTGCAGAGTAAGTTTATAAATTTACTGTTTGCAGATAGATTTTTCTTTTGGATAGGGGAGAAAAAGTAAGTTTTTAAAGTATTTTAAGCATAAAGTAATTAAAGTTAAGTACATAAGTGTATTCTGTGTAAACACAGTCTACATATAATGTATTCATTTTTCTGAAAAACAACTTTTTATTTTTAGGGCAAAGTGCTATAATAAACACATAAGGCTGTAAGAAAATACATAACAGCTTAACACTGTTCTTTGAAAGCTTCATATTAATAGCTGATATATAATGCCTCCCTCGGCGTTGTATATAAATAAATCTTATAAGGAGGAACTTAAAATGTCCCCAGCAATCAAATGTCTCATTTTGTTGGCAGTAGTTGCATTATTATTTGTAACTGAACTTATACCTCTCGCAATTACTGCTACCGGCGCTGCTATTGCCTGCGGTCTGTTAGGCTTGATTCCTGCTAAACAAGTATTCAGCGGTCTGTCTAACTCTACTGTTGTTCTTTTTGCAGGTATGTTTGTAGTTGGCGCTTCTATGTTCTACACCGGTTTGGCTCAGGCTATCGGCAACAAGGTTGTAAGTATTTGCGGTCATGGCGAAAACAGCCTGATGTTCGGCTTGATGCTCGTTGGTACTGTACTGTCCGCAG
>CAZQQK010000140.1:0-2596 GCA_964595445.1 uncultured Phascolarctobacterium sp. | reverse complement strand
CATTTTATTTGAATAATTTATTTATCGTTAACATTAAGCTGTAATACATCGGGTCTACTGTAATGACCGCAGGCATCAAATTCCATACGGCTGGCAGAAACTTTATCCATATCCAAATCCGCATAGATAATAGCTTCCTTATCCCATAAAGGCTCAGTAACATAATGCCCATAAGGATCAATAACACAACTTCCTCCACGGCAAACAAGTTCCGGCAGACGTTCAAGTTCATCTTTTAACATTAAATCCATTGGATACATAGAACGCGTAAAGAACTGATCGCAATTTATATAATAACAACGCCCTTCCAAAGCAATATGCTGAATTGTTGCCTGCCATTCAGGATTATCATTTGTATTACAGGAAATGAGTATAGTAACACCTTTTTGATATAGTGCTACACGTGCCAAAGGCATGTAACTTTCCCAACATATTAAACAACCTATTGGACCCCAAGGTGTCTCTACTACAGGAAAATAATTTCTATCTGCATCTCCCCAAACAAAACGTTCTGCTCCTGTAGGTTTTAATTTTCTATGCAAAGAAACTAAGTTCCCATCAGGAGCAAAAATAATATTACTGTTATATAAAGTTCCGCTCACTGCATCACGCTCAGAAATACCAATACTTACGTAAACTCCAGCTGAACGTGCTGCCTGTCCTAATATTTCAGTTTCCTTACCAGGAACTACAATAGAAGCATCATAATACCGTTTCCAATCTTTCCTGCCGTCTTCGTTTCTGCTTCCTACAGTAAAACCAAATGTCAAACCATAAGGATAGCAAGGAATAATCAGTTCAGGCAGCACAATTATATCAGCTCCGCCAGCAGCAGCATCTTTAATCAAGCCAACGCACTTAGCCAAAGTAGCTTCTTTGTCAAACATTACCGGTGCACACTGCACAACTGCAACACGGCATTTTTTCTGTAAATCTTTCATTAAAAGTCCCCCTCATTGTTAGTCAAAAGTACAATAATCAATATCAACTATTAATAGTATAGCTTAAAGTTTTATATTGAACAATACTTTGAATGCTGTATCCTACAAAGAAAATTACACTACAGAAACAATAATTCTTCAGCACAATTTATTTATAAAAATTTTGGCAAATATTTGAAAATAAAATAGAACCCAATAGTCATAGCCAAAGCAAAACTGCCGCTTTCATAATCAATATATTTCAAATATAAGCTATTAAGCCCTGTAATAAAAATCATATTCAGCCACAAAAAGCCATATAGCCATAAAAAAATGCGAATCCATAGCGGTGGCTTTTTATACAGATTTCGTTTGTCGCTGTTCTCCATAAGCTAAATCTCCATCAAGTACTTCAACCGCATTCAGCTGTTTTGTAAGCTTCATAACATAACGGTTAGTTGTATGCAAAGAATTTTGACCTTCTTCAAGCTTACGTGCTGTCTTATCCAATGCACTTTCAAGTCCTGCAAGCTCATGCTTAACTTTATTCAAAAGCTGCCAAACTTCTGTAGTTCGCTGTTGTACTGCCAAGGTACGAAATCCTAAAAGTAAACTGTTAACTAATGCAGCCAACGTAGTTGGCCCCGCAATACAAACTCTATACTGTAGCTGAAGTTCTTCTGCCAAACCTGGTATATTCAAAACTTCAACAAAAAGACCTTCGCTCGGAAGATACATTACTGCAAAATCAGTTGAATAAGGAGGACATATATATTTCTCACAAATATCTTTTGCTTCACTTTTCAAACGCCGTTCAAGCTGTTTTAAAGCACTCTCTGCCGCTTGCAAATCTCCTGCTTCACGTGCCTGCTGCAGCCTTTGATAATCTTCCAAAGGGAATTTTGCATCTATAGGAAGAAGAACCTCATGCTCATTTTGTCCAGGAAGTCTTAATGCATATTCTACCCGCAAACCGCTATGCGGGCGAATTTCAGCATTTTCAAGATAACGTGCTTTATCTAAAATATCCCGTAGAATATTTCCTAACTGCATTTCTCCCCAAGTGCCGCGAACCTTAACATTTGAAAGAATACGCCGCAGTTCATCTACACCACCAGAAAGGCTTTGCATCTTACCGAGAGATTGATGTACTTCTGCCAAACGTTGACTGACCTGTTCAAATTTCATCTCCAACGATTCATTAAGCCGTTCATCTACAGTCATTCGTATACGTTCTAAATTATTATCCGTCATATCAGCAAGGCGTGCAACCCTTTTATCAATCTGTTCACTAAGTCTGTCATTAGCAGCTTGATTTTCCATTCTCGCAGCTCTTGCTAAGCTATTCTGTTCTCCCCTCAAGTCATACATAGTTTCAGCTAATCTGCGTTCTAAAGCATCTATACGCTGCACTTCTAAATTAGATTTTGTTTTATTATGCCAAAATAATATAATTAAAGTACATAATAAACATATTATAATCAACATTAATATCATCGTAAAATTATTCATTCTAAGTAAACCTCCGCTAATTATTTTATATTATATCAAACTTCAAACTTTTAGCCAATATATTCACGAACAAAATTTTCTAATTTCAGCTATATTTTCACGCTATAGTTTTCGTATTTTTTAGTTACATAATTACATTCAAGGTGTATAATATAATTATAAAT
>CAZQQK010000139.1:0-2620 GCA_964595445.1 uncultured Phascolarctobacterium sp. | reverse complement strand
ATTATAATTCTTAAACATATAATTTTTAAATTGTTTCTCAGTAACCATTGGTGTTTTCAGTAAATATTTTAAAAGAATTATTTCTTCTAAACGTCTACCATTAGCAATTTCCAAACTAATAAATTACAACAGCTTACAATGCAAACGATTTAACGTACTATCATATGCATCTGCATTTTGACGAAAATTATAATAAGACTTACTTTTTTGAACAAATAAGTACGGATCTCTATCACCTAAATTTAGGAAATCCATCATCATCGGAGCATGCCCAAGCTTAAATTTCAGCAAATGATAAGAATCTTTAAGTCTTCTCATTTCTAACAGCTTAGTTGTATTCAGTGAAGCAAAAATTTTTTCCTTAACTACATCAGTAAAGTATACAGTTGATGCACCTGGAAGAAAATTATTATGCAATATCCGCCGAATTTTTTCATTATTATAACTTCTGTCTCCATATAATGCTATAGGCAGCAAATAATTATTTTCATAATTACCAATAAAATCAATAACTTCAAGATAACGTTTCCTGCTGCTTTTACGCAAACCACGACCTAATTGCTGCACAAAAACAATTGCTGACTGCGTTGGACGCAACATTATAATTTGATTTACTGATGGTATATCAATACCTTCATTTAATACATCTACAGAAAAAATATAATCTAAAGCATCGTCATTGCTATCTTTTTCAAGCCTTTGAATAAACTGATTTCGTTCATTTTCACTAGTTGCCCCAGTAATAACAGCAGAACGCTTACCATGAGCATTAAAAGCTTTTGATAACATTTTAGCTTCATCTAAGTTTCTGCAAAAAACTAATCCTTTTATACGACCTTGATCGCAGCCATAAAAATCTGCATATTTAATGATATTTTTTACACGTTCTTTACTAGTCAGATTATTAAAGTCTGCATGATCATCCAATATATGCCCATCAACTTCAATCTCGGCAACACCATGATAATGAAAAGGAACTAACATATTTTCTGACAAAGCTTGATTAAGACGTATTTCATAGGCAATATTATAATTAAAATCTTTAAAAATATCATATCCGTCTGTACGCTCTGGAGTAGCTGTCATGCCTAACAAAAATTTAGGTTTGAAATAATTTAATACCTTTTTATATGTTTCCGCTCCAGCATGATGAGCTTCATCGACAACAATATAATCAAAAGTTTCCGGATCAAACTCTTTAAGATTTTCCTCTTTGTTTAATGTTTGAACTGTGGCAAAAATATAATCAGCATTAATATCCTTACATGCTCCAGTATATAAGCCAGTAGTAATATTTTTGTCAATAATTCTTTCAAAACTTTCTTTTGATTTACGTGCTATGAGTCCTCTATGAACAATAAAAAGAAAACGTTTAGGTTTTACAGCACGTACATCAAAAGCGGAAAGATATGTTTTTCCTGTACCAGTAGCAGAAATAAGCAAGGCTCTATTTTTACCCTCTGCACGCAAACGTGCAATATTATTTAAAGCAGCTGCCTGCATTTTATTAGGATTAATCTTATAAAGATTATGAACTTTAGTGTAAAGGTTATGTCTTTGGCTACGAGCTTCATAATAAATATGCTCATAAGCGTCTATCCATTCATCAGTTACAGTAGTAGCATCATTCCAAGCCTTATTAAGTTCCACTTGCATTTGCTTAATTAAAGCACCGTTCTTCATCGAAGAAAGCTGTACATTCCATTCACGATTAACCGTAAGTGCACTTTGTGTCAAATTACTACTACCAATAATCATCGTATAATGATCTTCTTTATGAGAATCAGGAAAACTATGAAACAAATATCCTTTAGCATGAAAATTATAGTCGGAAGTAATTATCTTCAACTCAATATTTGGAAAATTTAATAACCGGCGTAATGCTCGCGGCTCTGTAAAATTCTGATATTGTGATGCCAAGATTTTACCTTTTATATTTTTGTTTTCCAGTTCTTTTAAAGTATCTATCAAACAAGCTATACCGCTGTTAGTTACAAATGCTACAGAAAAGAAAAATTCATCACAATGTTCTAATTCTAACAAAAGATTTGCTAAAACTTTTACCTTCTGATTTTGATTATTAGTCAAAATCTTAGGCAAAAAACGCTCATCAGTTTCTATATTAAAATCAATAAATCCTGCTTGCAAATACAAAGCAAGCTCATTACTGTTCACTTCTTCCTTCTCCTATCTTTTGCAGTCTTTGAACTATAGGCTTATCCGCCTCAGCCCAATCTAAATTAGATAATTCAGCTGTATCAAGCCAAAGTGCTGCTATATGTTCTTTCATTACAAATTTAGGACTATTTAAATTGCATATAAATACATGCATAGTTATAGAAAAATCTTGATAATTATGCTCTACAGTCATAAAATAATCATCTTCAAGAATTATTATATCAATGTCCATTTCTTCTCTTAATTCACGCTCTAAAGCAGTATGAGGTTCTTCATTTAATTCTATTTTCCCACCAGGAAATTCAAATTTATAACTAATATAATCATATTTACCTTTATTACGCTGCATACATAAAACTTTTCCATTATATTTCAGTATAGCAGCAACAACTTCGTAATGAATCATGAAGACATCATGGCAAAATACGGCAGCCAGATGAAG
>CAZQQK010000138.1:0-2640 GCA_964595445.1 uncultured Phascolarctobacterium sp. | reverse complement strand
ACAAGCCTTATTGTCGGTATCGCTTGGATTATAACTTATCCTTTGCTTTACTATAAAACAAATCATATTCGCTCTAACGATTTTGGTTTTCATTTAGATACTGTTTTCGGTCTTTATGTTATAGGTTGGCTGACAAGTCTAAAAGTATTAATTTTATATTTTAATTTCCTGCCACCTGTAACTTTAACTATTATTGCGACAATTGAAGCTATTCTTTTACTGATTCCACTAATGCAATATGGCTATTATTATCTTTACGGCACCTGTATAGATGATAATGGCATGATGATGATTCAGGAAACACACTACAATGAAATTATCGAATATTATAAGTCTTTACCAAAAGCTTTCGCTGCTTTTTCCACTCTTTTCTTCTTTGCGATATACGGATGCTTACTGTTTTTTAACATATCCAGCAACACCGTTATTAGTCAACTCTCATATATGCAGCTTACTCTTATAAGCATAAACTGTATTTTCTTAACAATTTACCTTTGGAAAAAGAAAAAAGGTGTCTTTATCCGCACAGGAATTATTGAGCTGTATTTAGACGTTAAGGAATATTTTGAAACAACTAAGCTTTATACTAAAAATATGGAAGAACGTATTGCTAATCTTCAAGTAACTCCTACTAAGCCTCAGTTCAGCAAACCATCAACTATCATGCTTATCATTGGTGAATCTGAAGCTCGTGATTATATGAGTGCCTTTACAGATTATCCTTTAGATACTACACCTTGGTTGAGAGAGCAAAAATCAAATCCTAATTATATCCTTTTTCCGCACGCTTACTCTACAATTCCCCATACTGTTTCTGCCTTAGAACGAGCTTTAACAGAATTTAACCAGTACAATGACAAACAATTCTATACTTCCTGCTCTATAATTGATATTGCCCACAAGGCAGGCTATAATACTTACTGGTATAGTAATCAAGGTCATCTAGGCTGTGCCGATACCCCTGTTACACTAGTTGCTAATACATCTCATGTTGCTAAATGGACTAAACAAAATTTAAATCAAGTACAATATGATGAATCTCTCTTAGAATATCTTAAAGAAATAAATCCTTCTACAAATAATTTTGTTGTTATTCATCTTAAAGGAAATCATTTTAATTTTATCAACCGTTATCCTCAAAGCTTTGCTAAATTCAGCAAGCCTGGTAAGTATGATTTAGTCCCTAACTATCTCGACTCCATAGCTTATACGGATTATATTCTGCAGCAAATAACAGAATACGCTCAAAAGAACCTTAATTTACAAACCTTACTGTATTTTTCTGATCACGGCGTAACACCTGACCAAAGACGCTCTCCAAACTTTAATGGTTTTGCTGCTGTACGTATTCCTATGTTTGCTTATTTTTCTGACGAATATATAAAAATGTATCCAGATACATATAACACTTTAAAACAACATCAAAACTGTTATTGGACAAATGATCTGGCATACGAATTATTATGCGGTTTATTAAATATCCATTCAAATCACTACGATGAAAGTAACAGCCTGTCTTCTCCCAAATATAAATATACCAAAGATACCTTAAAAACAGATCTTGGAAAAAGATCTCTTAAAGAAGATCCTAATGAATAAAGGTATATAACTTTTACTGTCAAAGTTGATGAAAAAAAGTGAACCAAATTGGTTCACTTTTTTTATCAAAATTTCAAGATATTGAAACTATAATTTTTTACACAAGGCAGCTATATCAGCCTTTATTCTGCAATTCATACAGTTTCAAATACTTCATCATTGTATAAACAAAATGTTGTAAGCTGGAATACACACCACTCCAACCATCAATAAACCCTGCTTGCAAAATATAAGCTCTTACTAAGCCATAAAATGCGTGACCAAAACAAGCTCCCAATGATGTACGCTTACCTTTGGCAAAGCTGTCCTCTGCCCAAATTGTTGTATAATGCCCTGCTTTCTCCCACCATTGCTGCCATGAATCATAAGTATAATGCTCAATAAAACCCAATAAACGTTCCTTGGGAAGTTCACATACAGGCTTTTCATGTACTTTGTTTTCCCAATGCACTTTCCCCACAGGAAATAAACGCAGCACTTCATCTGGCTTAAAAATACCATGTTTAAAAATAAAACCTAAAGCATGAATTTTTCTTACCATACTATATTGTTTAGATGCAGCAGCTGATACTGCTTTTTTTATTTCTGCACAAAGTTTTTTATCTATACGCTCATCTGCATCCAAATATAAAATCCATTCCGTTTTGACATATTGCAAAGCAAAATTACGCTGTGCTGAAAAATCATTATCCCATGCACGATATACCACTCTCGCGCCATTTGCTTCAGCCAATGATACAGTATCATCAGTACTTCCAGAATCTATTATCAATACGTCCTCTGCTGTTTCTTTTGCATTTCTTACAACAGCCTCTATATTTTTCGATTCATTTTTAGTTAAGATTACTATAGTAAGTTTATTTTTAATGTCTATCATCGTTCATCCGCCTTAACATATATTTTTTAATAATAATTAACAATGTTGCCTTAATCTTCCCTTAATTTTCATAGAAAAATGTACTTCTATATAGTATAATACAAAAATAGAATGACAGCAAGTTATAAACTATTTACAAACTATTAATGCATATAGTATTATTA
>CAZQQK010000137.1:0-2679 GCA_964595445.1 uncultured Phascolarctobacterium sp. | reverse complement strand
ACATATGACCGCCAGCCTTTTCTTCAATAAAACAATTTTTATGGGAAGAGCTGACGGAACCACTCGTCAGACCAACCTACATATATTATAACAATCAACAATGCTTTCGTCAACGATAGAGGAGGAAAATAATTATGCTGCAAGGAAATAAAAAAAATATTGAAAAACTGCTGCCGTATGTAAGTGAGCGTTTGCAAAAAGCACTGGCTTACGTTGCTGCGACTGATTTCAGCAAGGTAGAAAACGGTGAATATGAAATTGACGGACGTAATGTTTTCGCCCGCGTCAATACATATGATACCGAGCCTAAGGCTGAACGCCGTCCGGAAAAGCATAACGATTATATTGATGTACAGTTTGTTGCTCGCGGTGAGGAAGCAATTTGGTATACACCGCTGACAGCTGATTGTGTAGAAACAGAAAATAAAGCAGAAAAAGAGGACGTTATTTTTTACGCTGACCCGCAGGAGAAGAATTGCGCAGTATTAAATTCCGGTGATTTTGCAATTTTTTTCCCGTGGGAATTACACAGACCTAATTGTTCTGTAGAAAAAATCGCCAGCAACGTACAAAAAATCGTAGTTAAGGTGAAAGCCTGAAACACGTATGGTTGAGCGGTTTTTACTGCTTGAATAAAGCGGCGCAATGACCTTGAAAAACTTTTTCTGAAAAAATCATAAAAAAGTTTAAAAAAAGTGTTGACAAAAGAGTGTAGACTTAGTATAATAACACTCGTGATGTTGAGCAACACAAAACATCACAAAATATTCCCCGATAGTTCAGCCGGTAGAACACCTGACTGTTAATCAGGGCGTCGTAGGTTCGAGTCCTACTCGGGGAGCCACCTGGCCGGTTGGTCAAGCGGTTAAGACACCGCCCTTTCACGGCGGTATCAGGGGTTCGATTCCCCTACCGGTCACCATTTCGGGCGCTTAGCTCAGCTGGGAGAGCGTCTGCCTTACAAGCAGAATGTCAGCGGTTCGATCCCGTTAGCGCCCACCACGTAAATTCAGCACTTCAGTTAATCTGGAGTGCTTTTTTATTTATTCGCAGGCTTTTGATTTTATATAGATTATTTTTTTGATTGATGTATAACAGTGTGCTTACTAAATTTTCCTCCAAAGACTTGAAAAATAATATAGCATACGCTATTATATATAAAGAGTAGCATTTATTATAAGAAGTGGAGTGTTTTGATTATGAACTTTTTGGGAAGTTTGCCTGTACGTCTGCTTTTGGGCGTTGTTTTGGGTATAGGAATTGGTCTTAATGTGGGCGAAAGTATAATGCAGGTAGTACTGACTTTAAAAAATCTGCTGGGCAATTTAATTATGTTTTGTGTACCGCTGATTATCATTGGTTTTATTGCTCCCTCTATAACAAGATTGGGTAAACATGCCAGTGTTATGCTGCGTGTAGCTGTTATTTTGGCTTATATTTCTTCTGTTGGTGCAGCGTTTTTCTCTGTGGCTGCTGGTTATTCACTGATTCCGTTTTTGAATATTACACCAACTGTTGATGGATTAAAGGAAATGCCTAAGCTGCTGTTTGATTTGCAGATTACACCTATTATGAGTGTTATGAGTGCTTTGGTGCTTTCTGTACTTTTGGGATTGGCAGCTGCTTGGACTAAGGCTGATGTTATTACAGCTGTTTTGGAAGAATTTCAAAAAATTGTTTTGGAAATAGTTACTCGTGTAATTATTACAATTTTACCGATATTTATTTCCTGCACTTTCTGCGGATTAGCGTATGAGGGAACGATTACTAAACAGCTGCCTGTATTTTTGATTGTTGTCCTTGTTGTTATGGTAGGACATTATATTTGGCTGTCACTGCTTTATTTGCTGGCAGGAGCTTACTCTGGAAAAAATCCGCTGCGTATTATTGAAAACTACGGGCCTGCATACCTTACCGCCGTTGGTACAATGTCTTCTGCTGCAACTTTGGCTATTGCACTGAAATGTGCTCTAAAATCCAGCGTGCTGCGTAAGGATTTGGTCAACTTTGGCGTGCCGTTGTTTGCTAACATTCATTTGTGCGGAAGTGTGCTTACAGAAGTATTTTTTGTGATGGTTGTATCACAGATACTCTATGGCACTTTACCGACATTGGGAACAATGATTGTTTTCTGCCTTTTGTTAGGTATTTTTGCTATTGGTGCTCCTGGTGTTCCCGGTGGTACGGTTATGGCTTCTTTGGGACTTATTACCAGTGTACTTGGCTTTGATGCCACAGGAACTGCACTTATGCTGACAATTTTTGCCTTACAGGACAGCTTTGGTACAGCCTGCAATGTTACAGGTGATGGAGCATTAACGTTGATGCTTACAGGTTATGCAGAAAAGCATAATATTGATGAAGTTAAAGAAGTAAATGTGCTTTAAGAAATTATGAAAAGCAGGGTGTGCACGAATCGTTTTATAAGTGTACATCCTGTTTTTGGTTGTTTGGATGAACAGCATTAATTATAGGTTGATTTATTTTGGGGCGGAGCTTTTTATAGATAGGAATTTTGCCTATAATTTTCTCTGTTTCTCTATAAATTTTCCTGAAAATAATATATAATAAAAAGAAGATGGATAGAAAGAATTTTGCTCATAGGTTTTGCGAAATTTTTGCGAATTATAGAATGATGTTTTTCTGTAAGCTTGCATAGTGAGAAAAATAATTTTATAA
>CAZQQK010000136.1:0-2712 GCA_964595445.1 uncultured Phascolarctobacterium sp. | reverse complement strand
GACTATATATAACGCGATACAGTTACCAATAATGAAACAATTACTCTGAATAAACTTTTCTTTTATGTATAATTTTCATATTCTATAAACTTATCACCATTTATTATCGTCTCAACATTTTTCTATATATTAATATTCTTAATTCATTAGGTATCATTCTAACAATACTTCTAATCACAATATTTTTCACGAAGTCCAACATATCTATAAACTCATTGTTCAATAAAAACCTCTGAAACTCAATTTCCTGTTTCAAATATTTTCTTCCCCCTCGCCGTGCAAACATATCTCTATCTGCTCGTACAGATACCAAGATTTTTGGGAGATTTGCTGTTTTAAAACCTCTGCCAATCACCCTAATCCACAAATCATAATCTTCAAACCACAAAAAGTTTCTGTAATTTCCACTTTCCAATACAGCATTTTTCTTAAATATTATTGTCATATGTCTAAATGGATTTCTTTTTTTTGCAAAGGCTTTTATTTCTTCATGTTCACAAGGCAGCTTAGTAATAGTATCAGGTTTATTCTCATCTTGGCTAAATTCTTCAATAAATGTTCCTAATAAAGCTACATCCGGATGTTCTCTTAAATATTTAATTTGTTTTTCGAATCTGTCTGGCTTACATATATCATCCGTATCCATTCTTGCTATAAGGTCATACTTGCAAGCTAATACCCCATCTCTTAAAGCCAAACCTAATCCTCTATTTTCTTTAAATTCTAAGTATCTGAATAAAGCTGATTTTTGTTTGTATTCATCTAATATTTTTTCAAGTTCATCTGTTAAAGAACCATCTTTTACTATCAATATTTCATTAGGCAGTAAAGTTTGTTCCAAAACACTGTCCATTGCTTTTATTAAATATTCCGGTTTCTCATTTTTATAAACCGACATTAATACAGAAAATTTAGGCATCCTCAATAAGCCCCTTTGCCCTTCACTACCACCTTCACTGTTCTCCACAACAACATAATATCAAGCCAAATATTCCAATTGCGTACATACCAACTATCAAGCACTACTCGTTCTTCGTAATCAATATCACTGCGTCCGCTTACTTGCCACATACCCGTAATACCAGGTTTTACCATTAAATAATCATTTACATAAGTTCCATAACGCTCTAACTCCTTTTGAATTATAGGACGTGGTCCTACAAGGCTCATTTCTCCTTTAAGGACGTTAAATATCTGTGGTAATTCATCCAAACTGGTTTTACGCAGAAAAGCTCCTGAACTCGTTATTCTTGGATCATTTTTTAATTTAAAATCTCTTTCCCATTCTGCTCTTGCTTCTGAATCATTAGCTAAAAGTTCCGCTAATTTTTCTTCCGCATCCACACACATACTACGAAACTTATAGCAAAAAAATTCTTTGCCATTTTTCCCAATACGTTTATGTTTAAATATTACCTTCCCAGGCGAGTCAAAATATATCCAAACTGCAATTAGTAAAAGAACCGGTGAAATTAAGATTGTCCCCATTATAGTTAAAACATAATCAAACAAAATCTTCAAAAATCTATTCAACGGTCTTTCTAAATTATTTTTTAATCTAATCAATATCAAATGTGCATCGAAAAGACTTTCTACCTCTAAATTGTTGACCGAAGCACCTATTAAATTTGGAATAACACATACATTCTTTACCAAAGTCTGTACTCTATATATCAATTTTGTTAATTTATCCTGTTCAAGCCCTGGCGCAGTAATAATTACATGTTTTACTCCAGTTTCTTTTACTATAATTTCTATATCTTCAAATCCACCCAAAACTGGATATTTTTCCAAGACTCCTTTTTCAACCTTAGTATCTTCTAAAAGACCTATAATTTTATAACCCATACCAACATCATTATTAACACTCTTTACAAAAGCTTCTGCAGTTTTTCCAGCTCCAACTATTAAAATTGGAATTTGCATAAAGCCTACACCATAAAATACTTTTTTTATAACAAATCTAAATAAGCCTAAAAATATAAAGCTAATTCCCCAAAACAAGGCTATAAACAACCTTGAAGTAAAGCTTGCAATTTGAGCAGCGTATAAAACTATAATAATTGCAATAATAGCATGCATAGATGCATAAAAAATATTCTCAATCACCTTAACAAATGGGGTTCTACGGTTATAAGGTTGATTTATACTTATGAAAATTAAATACAATGCAGGAAATGTTACCCAAAAATTAAGCCAAGAAATATAGAGAGCACCACTATTGGAAAACAAAAAATTCCGCAAAAGATAAGCTAATTGCTCAGAAGAAACTATAACTACATAATCTATTAGCAAAAATACAAAAGGCATCAAAGCCGACCAACTAGTCATTTGAAATCTTTTCTCCCATTCAAATATTTCAACATATATTATGTACATTTACTGATACATGTAAAAGCTACGTTAGTTATTATAGCACGTTATTCCCCCCCCTACAAGACGTAATTAAATGTTTCAGTGTTAAATCTTAATCCTATATATAAAACGAATATTTTTAGATTTATAAAAAGTTCAAAGAATCTATTCCTTTGCGAGAATGAAATGATTCAGGAAAAAGAAAATGGATGCCTCCTGTAAAATACAAGAAAGCATCCATTTTGGCTCTGCTTATTTCATGAATTAATGTGTCCAAAATTTTGGATACATATTATACAAAACTAATACCATCTAAGCTTTTGATATAACCATTAATATACTAAATCAATATATATA
>CAZQQK010000135.1:0-2930 GCA_964595445.1 uncultured Phascolarctobacterium sp. | reverse complement strand
GTATTATACTTATGAAAAGAGGGCTGAAAAATGATTGAGCCGATAAAAATATTAGATGTTCCTGTACATCCGCTGACAATGCAGCAGACAGTGGATGTTTTGGAAAGAAGAATGTTGGCTGAAAAACAGACATTTGTTGTAACAGCTAATGCAGAAATTATAATGATGTGTCAGGAAAACAAAGAATATAAAAAAATAGTATCAGAAGCTGCGGATTTGGTTTTGCCTGATGGTGCTGGTGCTGTTTGGGCTGGCAGACATCTTGGATATAAAGTTCCAGAACGTGTTGCTGGTTTTGACTTATATAATGAGCTTTTGTCGTTAGCAGCAAAAAAAGGCTATAAGGCTTATTTTTTTGGCGGTGCACCGGAAATTGCTGAAGCAGCAAAAGAAAAAGCAGAAATTTTTTATCCTGGTGTAAAAGTTGTTGGTTGTCATAATGGATATTTTGAAGAAGCTGAAACGCCTAAAATTATTGAAGCCATTAACAATTCTAAGGCAGATATGTTGTTTGTTGCTTTAGGCGCTCCTAAGCAGGAAAAATGGCTGGCAGAACATCGTTTACAGCTCAAGCCGCGTATTTTAATGGGTATTGGCGGAAGTTTTGATGTATTGGCTGGTAAGGTTGAACGTGCACCTAAATGGATGCAGGATGCATCATTAGAATGGGCTTTTCGACTGTATAAGCAGCCAAGCCGTTTTATGCGTATGTTGGCATTACCTAAGTTTGTAATTAAGGTTATAAGCAGTAAATAAATTTTATTTTAACATGACAAGTAAAAATACTTGACAAAGCTTCTTTTATGTTTTATACTATCAAAGTCGAGTAAATTTCGAGAGGATTAGATATGTCAGCAGAAGAAATTTTTGAACAGAGGATGCGTTTAGGCAGACTTTTTGATATTTATGGCGGTCTCTTGACTGATAAGCAAAAGCAATGCCTTGCTCTGTATTTCTATGATGATTTATCACTTAGTGAAATTTCAGAGGAGTTGTCGGTTTCTCGTCAAGCAGTTCACGATTTGCTTAAACGGGTGGAGCAGCTTTTGGAGCGTTACGAAAGCTCGCTGAAAGTATTAGCTAAAGAAGAAGCAAAGCAGATACAGCTGCATGAGGTGATTGACTTATTAGAATCATCTGATGAAGAAAAAAAGAACGAAGCCGTAAATATTTTATATAAGCTTTGCGGTGAAAGTAGGTAAATAGAATGGCATTTGAAAGTTTATCTGAAAGATTACAAAATGCAATAAAGATGTTCCGCGGCACTGGAAAACTGACGGAAGAAGATTTAAAAGCACCAATGCGCGAAGTGCGTATGGCACTTTTAGAGGCTGATGTTAACTTCAAGGTTGTAAAAGACTTTATCGCTAAAGTTAAGGAACGTGCAGTAGGTGAGATGATAGGCGAAGGGCTGAATCCTCATCAACAAATTATAAAAATTGTTAATGAAGAATTGATAGAGCTTTTAGGCGGAACACAGAGTAAGCTTACAGTAGCTCCTAAACCGCCTACGGTTATCATGTTGGTTGGTTTGCAAGGTGCTGGTAAAACAACTACTGCTGGTAAGTTAGCCAATTATTTAAAACGTAAACATAAAAAGCCATTGTTGGTTGCAGGTGACGTTTATCGTCCTGCTGCAATTACTCAATTGCAGGTTTTAGGCGAACAACTTAATGTTCCAGTATTTTCCTTGGGTGATAAGGTTTCTCCAGTAGAAATTGCACAAAAGGCATTAGAAAAAGCACGCAGTTTGGCTTGCGATACTGTGATTATCGATACCGCAGGTCGTTTACATATCAATGAAGAACTGATGGATGAACTGCGTAATATAAAAAATGCAGTTATGCCGCAGGAAATCTTGTTAGTTGTAGATGCAATGACAGGTCAGGATGCTGTAACTGTAGCAGAAAGTTTTAACAGCGGTTTAGGAATTGATGGTTTAATTGTTACTAAACTTGATGGCGATGCTCGCGGTGGTGCAGTTCTTTCTGTTAAAGCTGTTACTGGTAAGCCTGTTAAGTTAATTGGTATGGGTGAAAAGCTCGATGCACTTGAGCCTTTCCATCCTGATCGTATGGCTTCCCGTATTCTTGGCATGGGCGATATTCTGACACTGGTAGAGAAAATTCAGTCTACCACAGATTTAGCTAAAGCCTTGGAGATGGAAAAGAAACTGCGAAAAGATGAATTTACCTTAGAGCAGTTTTTAGATCAAATGCAGCAGGTTAAAAAGCTAGGTTCTCTTGATACTATTTTAGGTCTTATTCCTGGTATGGGTGGTATAAGTCAAAAGCTGAAAGAAGCTAATGTGGATGAAAAAGAGTTTGACCGCATTGAAGCTATTATCCGTTCTATGACTTTGAAAGAAAGACGTAACCCTGATATTATTAATGGCAGCCGCAGAAAGCGTATTGCTGCTGGCTGTGGTATGCGCGTACAGGATGTTAATAAGCTTTTGAAGAATTTTGAAGAAAGCAAAAAAATGATGAAACGTATGCAGGGTATGGCAAAGTTTGCTTCCAAAGGTGGTTTCAAGCTGCCGTTTGGTAGATAATAAATTGAATTATAAGTTCCATGTTGTGAGATATTAATTTAAGGAGGTGAATATCAACATGGCAGTTAAAATCCGTTTAAAACGTATGGGCGCTAAAAAAGCTCCTTTCTATCGTATTGTTGTTGCTGACGCTCGCTCTCCGCGTGACGGCAGATTCATCGAAAGCATCGGTTATTACGATTCTACCGTTCAACCGGCTAACGTAAAAATTGATGAAGAA
The DNA here is from genome assembly GCA_964595445.1 of uncultured Phascolarctobacterium sp. Lineage (GTDB taxonomy): Bacteria > Bacillota > Negativicutes > Acidaminococcales > Acidaminococcaceae > Phascolarctobacterium_A. The sequence goes on along the minus strand of CAZQQK010000135.1, from coordinate 156 downwards.
AAGGCTATCGCTTGGATGAATAAAGGTGCTCAGCCTACCGATACCGTAAAAAATCTGTTCAGCAAAGATGGTATCATGAAAAAATTTGCTGAAGCTAAAGCAGCAAAATAATTTAGAGGGGCGTGATCTACATGAAAGAATTGGTAGAAGTAATGG
>CAZQQK010000134.1:0-2957 GCA_964595445.1 uncultured Phascolarctobacterium sp. | reverse complement strand
ATTCAGATGCGGTTTTGTTCTTTCATATTTAGCTTTTGCCATTATGTTTTCCTCCTTAAGTTTGTTTCTTAAAACAAAGGCTTAGTTAGTACCTTTGTTTTTAGCAATAATTGCTTCAGCAATATTTCTAGGAACGTCCTCGTAATGATCTACTTCCATAGAATAGTTGCCGCGGCCCTGAGTTTTGCTGCGCAGGTCAGTTGCGTAACCAAACATTTCAGCCAGCGGAACAAAAGCATTAATTACTTGTGCACCGTTACGTGCTTCCATACCTTCAATGCGACCACGGCGAGAGTTAATATCACCGATTACATCGCCCATATATTCTTCAGGAACAGTAACTTCTACTTTCATGTAAGGTTCAAGGATAACAGGATTTGCTTTTTCAGCACCTGCTTTGAAACCCATAGAACCAGCAATCTTAAATGCCATTTCAGAAGAATCGACTTCATGGTAAGAACCATCGTAAACAGTTACGCCGATGTCAACCATAGGATAACCAGCAACTACGCCGTTTTCCATAGCTTCCTTAACACCTGCTTCGATAGGAGCAATGTATTCTTTAGGAATAGCACCGCCAACAACTTTGTTTTCAAACAAGAAGCCTTCGCCAGCTTCACGCGGAGTGATTTCCAACCAGCAATGGCCATATTGACCTTTACCGCCGGACTGACGCACAAATTTACCTTCAGCTTTAACAGACTTGCGAATAGTTTCGCGATAAGCAACCTGCGGGTTACCAACAGTGCAGCCTACTTTGAACTCACGCAGCAGACGGTCAACAATGATATCTAAGTGAAGCTCGCCCATACCGGAAATAATAGTTTGGGAAGTTTCAGGATCTGTGTGAACACGGAAAGTAGGATCTTCTTCTGCCAGTTTTTGCAGAGCAATGCCCATTTTTTCCTGGTCAGCTTTAGTTTTAGGTTCAACTGCAACAGAGATTACAGGATCAGGGAATACCATGGATTCCAAAATAATCTCGTTTTTCTCATCACAGAGAGTATCACCAGTAGTAGTATCTTTCAAGCCTACAGCAGCAGCGATATCGCCGGAGTAAACCTGTTCAATTTCTTCACGGTGGTTAGCATGCATTTGCAGAATACGACCGATACGTTCGCGTTTGCCCTTAGTAGAGTTATATACATAAGAGCCAGCAGTCAAAGTACCAGAGTATACGCGGAAGAATGCCAATTTACCAACGAATGGGTCAGTAGCAATTTTGAATGCCAAAGCAGAGAACGGAGCTTCATCACTGGAAGGACGCTCGTCATCTTCGCCAGTTTCCGGATTAACACCTTTAATGTTAGGAACATCTGTAGGTGCAGGCATAAATTGGATTACTGCATCCAGCATCGGTTGTACACCTTTATTTTTATAAGAAGAACCGCAGCATACCGGAGTAATTTTGCAAGCGATTGTGCCTTTGCGAAGACCGCCAAGAATTTCTTCTTCAGTGAATTCTTCACCTTCTAAATACTTCATCATCAGCTCATCATCAGATTCAGCAACAGCTTCAATCAAAGCAGCACGATACTCTTCAGCTTTTTCCTGCATATCTTCAGGAATATCAATGAATTCTTCTTCTTTTCCGAGTGCATCATCATAAACAATTGCTCTCATTTTAATCAGGTCAACCATACCCTTGAAAGTATCTTCAAAGCCGATAGGCAGTTGAATGGGAACCGGATTAGCATTCAAGCGGGTTTTCATCATGTCAACAACACGATAGAAATCAGCACCGGTGATGTCCATTTTATTTACATATGCCATACGAGGTACGTTGTATTTATCAGCCTGACGCCATACGGTTTCGGACTGAGGCTCAACGCCACCTTTAGCACAGAAAACAGCAACAGAACCATCAAGAACACGCAGAGAACGTTCAACCTCTACAGTGAAGTCAACGTGACCCGGTGTATCAATGATGTTGATACGGTGTTTATCAAACTGGTGCTCAGAACCTTCCCAGTAGCAGGTAGTTGCAGCAGAAGTGATGGTGATACCACGCTCCTGTTCCTGAACCATCCAGTCCATGGTAGCAGCACCTTCATGGGTTTCACCGATTTTGTGCACTCTGCCGGTATAGAACAGAATACGTTCGGTGGTAGTTGTTTTACCAGCATCAATGTGAGCCATGATGCCGATATTTCTAGTTCTTTCAAGCGGAATTAATCTGCCCACTTTATTATCCTCCTCAATTTAACTGAGACAGGTCATTACCAGCGGTAATGAGCAAATGCTTTATTTGCTTCTGCCATTTTGTGGGTATCTTCACGTTTCTTTACAGCAGCGCCAGTACCATTGGAAGCATCCATAATTTCTCCAGCCACACGTTCGTACATGGTTCTTTCACCACGCAGGCGAGAATAGTTTACCAGCCAGCGGATACCCAAAGTGGTTTTGCGGTCAGCACGTACTTCAACAGGAACCTGGTAGTTAGCACCACCAACACGGCGAGCACGCACTTCAACTAACGGCATTACGTTCTGCATAGCTGCATCGAATACTTCCAAAGGATCTTTGCCAGTTTTTGCACGAACCAGGTCGAATGCATCATATACAATGCGCTCAGCAACGCCTTTTTTGCCGTCGAGCATAATTTTATTAATAAATCTAGTTAAAAGTTTAGAACCGTACACCGGATCCGGCAGTACGTCTCTTTTAGTTACAGGGCCTTTTCTCGGCATGTGTTTCCCTCCTTAGGATTAAATCATTCTTAATGTTTTCTTGAAATTATTTCTTTGCTTTAGCACGTTTTGCACCGTACTTAGAGCGAGATTGGTTGCGGTTAGCAACGCCTGCAGTATCAAGAGCACCACGAATGATGTGATAACGCACACCAGGAAGGTCTTTAACCCTTCCACCTCTGATCAGAACAACACTGTGTTCCTGAAGATTATGACCGATACCCGGAATATAAGCAGTAACCTCAATGCCGTTAGTTAAACGTACAC
>CAZQQK010000133.1:0-2963 GCA_964595445.1 uncultured Phascolarctobacterium sp. | reverse complement strand
ATATTATAATATGTTTGTCTTATAAAGGAGGTAATAAAATGGAAAACAAAAAAGATTTAACTAAAAAGAAAACTACATCTGATGAATGGGGCGGCAAACGCAGACACGCTGGCAGAACAAAAGAATTACCGGAAGGTGCTAAGCCTACTTCTTTTAATCTTACTTATAAAGAACGTCTTGAAGTTAAAGATTTTATTGCAAAAATGCGTGATGATGTTAAACGCAAAGGCTGGCGACCTTTTGAAGAACGTGATTTTCTTTTCGGAGTAAGAGGAAAATACAACGAAGGTAATTCAACCTTAAATAAAATAGATTTTTATTCTGGTGAAATGATTATTCCTGATATTGAAATAATTTGCGATATATATAGCAGAATTACTCAAGAATTAGTTCTAATTCAACTTTTCCAAGACAAACATTCCAGCAGCAGAATAGAAAAGCTTTTTGAAATAGCTAAAAATGTTGGCTTTAAAAATGCTATTTCAGACTACGAAAACATAATGCGTAAAGCCATGAAAGAAGCTAAGCCAGAAGATGATGTAGAGGAAGCTATCAAGCGTAATTTAAGTGAAGAATATAGCAAACATTACAAGCTTATTAACGGAGTCAGCTCATTTGTAAAAAAAGAAATCGAGAAATCATTTTATGCTAAAGATAACGTTGTAACTGAAACCCCAAGCAACCTAAAAGACACTATTTTCGAAATACTTAGAAAACACAAAGAAGTACCCAATAAAGATGATTCAGAAAATCTTAGCAAAATGATGCATGAACTTCTTATAAATAAAAATAATACTGCTGATGATAATTAATCTCCATTTTATACAAGTTTTACTTATAGATTATTCTTAAAGAACCAAAAAAGCTCCTGATACATAAATGTATCAGGAGCTTTACTGTAAAATAATCAAAATGCTGCTTTATTACAGCAATTAATTATTTAACTTCTACAGTAGCGCCAGCAGCTTCCAGTTTCTCTTTCAGAGCGTCAGCATCAGCTTTGGATACTTTTTCTTTAACAGGTTTCGGAGCACCGTCAACCAGTTCTTTAGCTTCTTTCAGACCCAAGCCAGTAGCTTCACGAACAGCTTTGATTACTTGGATTTTGGAAGAACCAGCAGAAGCCAGAATTACATCAAATTCAGTTTGCTCAGCAGCAGCAGCTTCGCCACCAGCAACAGGAGCAGCAGCTACAGCAACAGGAGCAGCAGCAGATACGCCAAATTTTTCTTCCAGAGCTTTAACCAATTCGGACAGCTCGAGTACGGTCATAGATTCAATAGCTTCGATGATTTGATCTTTATTCATTATTGTTACCTCCAGTAATAAGTAATTTGTAAATTATATTTTTAAGCTGCTTTAAGCAGTATGCCGCAGATTAAGCGGACTCTTTTTGTTTGCGTACAGCTTCCAAAGCATATACGACATTGCGGATAGTACCTTGAAGTACATTGACAAAACCGCTGATAGGAGCATTCATGCTGCCCAGCATTTTTGCAACAAGAACTTCTTTCGGCGGCAGAGAAGCCAGTGCTTTAATTTCATCAGCACTAATAACTTTACCATCAAGAACGCCAACTTTAATTTTCAGTTCTTTGTTTTCTTTTGCGAAATCACAAACGATTTTTGCAACTGCAACAGGATCTTCCGGAGATACAGCGATAGCGGTATTTTTCTCCAAAGAAGGCTCTAAACCTTCAACACCAGCTTGTTCAGCAGCAATACGCAACAATGTATTTTTCACTACATTGTAATGAACACCAGCTTCGCGCATTTTACGGCGCAGGTCAGTATCCTGAGCAACAGTTAAACCGCAGAAATCAACTAAAATAGCACATTTAGAATTAGTAAGTAATTCTTTAAGTTCTGCTACTTTAGCTACTTTTTCAGGTCTAATAACTGCCATTTTGATTGCACCTCCTTTTTTGATATTTTTATTAAATCAAAAAGACCTCTCGGCCGCAGCCGGAGGTCGGAAGGTCTATATATCTTCACGCTCCAGCCTCGGCAGGCGTAGTTAAAACTTACGCAATGAGCACCTGCTGTCTATGGCCCGATTATCTTCTGATTTAGTAAAATAATAAACTACATTATTTGTTGCTGTTAGCTTTCAAAACATCAATTTTGATGCCAGGTCCCATTGTGCAGGACATAGTAACAGTTTTCATATATTGACCTTTAGCACCAGACGGTTTTACTTTAACCAAGGTATCAGCCAAAGTCATGTAGTTTTCTAAAAGTTGCTCTTCAGTAAAGGATGCTTTACCAATAGGAGCTTGTACATTGCCGGCTTTATCGGTACGATACTCAATTTTACCAGCTTTAGATTCTTTTACGGCACGAGCTACATCCATAGTAACAGTACCAACCTTCGGGTTAGGCATTAAACCACGAGGACCAAGAACTTTACCAAGACGACCAACTAAACCCATCATATCTGGGGTAGCGATGCAGACATCGAAATCCATCCAGCCGCCTTTAATTTTATCAACATATTCTTCACCGCCAACGAAATCTGCGCCGGCAGCTTCTGCTTCTGCAACTTTAGGACCTTTAGCAAAAACAAGAACAGTCTTGGTTTTACCAGTGCCATTAGGCAGAACTAATGCACCACGAACTTGTTGGTCAGGATATTTAGGATTTACACCCAAACGGAAAGCAACTTCAACAGTGCTGTCAAATTTAGTAGTAGCAGTCTTTTTAACCAGTGCTACTGCCTCTTTCGGAGAGTATAACTTATCAGCTTCAATTAATTTTAAAGCGTCAGCATATTTTTTACCCATTATTAAAATTCCTCCTATGTGGTACTATCGGCTTAGGCCTCCCACGAATTTAGAAAACTGTATAAATCAGTCTTCAACAACAATACCCATGCTGCGAGCAGTACCTTCAACCATTTTCATAGCAGCTTCTACATTAGCAGCATTCAGGTCAGCCATTTTGCTTTCTGCGATTTCGCGAAC
>CAZQQK010000132.1:0-3003 GCA_964595445.1 uncultured Phascolarctobacterium sp. | reverse complement strand
GGCAGATATAATCTATTTCCGGCTTCATCATGCCTAAAAGATAAGCCTGTACTACTTCCATTCCTTGATCAAGATAGATAGCTCCCAAAACAGATTCAAAAGCATCTGCTAAAATCGATGGTCTTTCTCGCCCACCACTAAGTTCTTCACCTTTTCCCAATTGCAGATAATCACCTAAACCAATTTTCTTAGCATACCCATATAACGAAGTTTCACACACTAAATAAGCACGCAGCTTAGTCAGCTGACCTTCTGCAAGTTCCGGAAAATTTTTATACATATAAGTACTTACAATAACACTCAGCACAGAATCGCCTAAAAACTCTATGCGCTCATTATGATGTGGTTTAGGATTTATCTTTGCTTCATGAGCATATGATGTATGTGTCAATGCCATATCTAAGGTATTCAAATCTGTCATTTGAATACCTTGTTTTTGACAAAAAACTTGTAGCTTATGTGTACGTGTTTCCTGCATTTTTATCTACCTTGCTTTTTAGTCAACATATTTTTTGAAAACAATGCTTGCATTATGTCCACCAAAACCTAAATTATCACTAAGTGCAACATTAACAACTTTCTTACGTGCTTCATTAGGTACATAATCAAGATCCAACGGACCTTCTGGATCATCCAAATCCTTATCTTGATAATTTATTGTCGGAGGGATAATATCATTTTCAATAGTCAAAACTGTGGAGATAGCTTCAACACCGCCAGCAGCACCAAGCAGATGCCCAATCATAGATTTATTAGAACTAATGCACAAATTATAGGCATGTTCACCGAAAACCTTCTTGAATGCTATAGTTTCGCCCAAGTCATTACGATGAGTAGATGTACCATGTGCATTAATATAATCAACATCCTCTGGTTTAACTCCAGCATCAGCAATCGCTGCGGAAATGCAGGCTGCCGGAGTTTCACCGGTCGGATCAGGAGCTGTAATATGATAAGCATCACAGTTCATAGCAAATCCGACTAATTCAGCATAAATATGTGCTCCACGAGCCTTCGCATGTTCAAGTTCTTCTAAAACAAGAACACCAGCGCCTTCGCCCATAACAAATCCGTCACGCTTTTTATCAAAAGGACAAGAAGCAGCCTGCGGATTATCATTGTTGGTAGACAGTGCTTTCATATTTGCAAAACCAGCAATAGCAATCGGAGATACAGCCGCTTCTGTTCCACCTGCCAACATTACATCTGCATCACCATATTGAATAGTGCGCAGAGCATCACCAATACAATTAGTACCAGTTGCACATGCTGTAACAATAGCAGTATTAGGTCCTTTCATGCCAGTAGCAATAGCAATCTGCCCAGCAGACATATTAGGAATCTCCATCGGAATAAAGAAAGGGCTAATCTTAGAAGGACCTTTAGCTCCAAGCTTTAAAGACTGCTCTAAAAAGGTATGAATACCGCCGATACCACTGCCGACACAAACACCGCAACGTAAAGCATCTTCTTTGCTCATATCGAGCTTAGCATCTTCAATAGCAAGCTTAGCAGCAGCAACAGCAAAGTGAGTTACACGATCCATACGCTTACCTTCTTTTTTATCAATATAAGCAGTATAATCAAAGTCGCTAACTTCACCAGCAATTTTCACATTAAAATCAGTAGTATCAAACTGGGTAATAGGACCAATACCAGATTTACCAGCAACTAGGTTATTCCAAAAAACATCCTTACCGATACCAATAGGAGTTACGGGGCCAACGCCAGTTACTACAACTCTTCTTTTACTCAAAATGTTTCACCTCGTAATTAAATTTTTTCTATTTCTTCCTTTAGACGCCTGAAAATTTCTTTCACAGGCAGTATTTCTTTTATTTTCCACATATTTGCACCGGTGAATACTAGACCAGTTTCCACATCTCCCTGCTGTGCACGAGTCAATGCTCTAATAATACAAAAACTATGTGTACAATGTTTTAAACATAAATCGCAGGTCGTTGGTTTAGGAGCTCTATTTTCCAAAGACAGCTGTGCAAAAGGATTACGAATAGCACGTCCCTTATAACCTACAGGACTGTCAATCTGCACAACATCCTCTTTTGTCATTTTCAAATAAAATTCTTTCAAAGCAGGAGCAGCATTAGATTCTTCACTTGCAGCAAATCTGCTTCCCATCTGAACACCACTTGCACCCAGTTGTAAAAGTTCAGCAACATCACTGCCGCAAACAGCACCGCCGGCAGCAATTACAGGTATATTAACGGATTTAACAATATCCGGAAGTATCTCTTTTATAGATTGCTGGGTTCCAAGATGTCCACCTGCTTCTGTACCTTCAACAACGATAGCAGATGCTCCCAGCTTTTCAGAAATCTTAGCCAATTTTACAGAAGAAACTATAGGTACTACTTCAACACCATATTTACGTCCGACGGCAAAAATATCTCTTGAAAAACCGGCGCCGGCAACTATCAAATCTATTTTCTCTTGTGCGGCAGTAGTTATAAGACCCAAAACTCTCTAGCAGCAAACATAGCATTGATGCCAATAATTCCCTTCCCACCAGTAAGCTTTCTTGCTAAGCGTATTTCTGTACGCAGTTCTTCAAAGCTCATTCCTGATGCGGCAATAAGACCAATACCGCCTTCCTTTGCTACGGCAGCCGCTAAACGGGCTGTTGAGAGCCTGATAGCCATGCCTCCTTGTACAATCGGTACTTCAGCAACAAGTTTACCAATCTTCAGCACTGGTATTTTCAACAAATATCCCCCATTTCAGGACTAGAGTAAAGCTTGTGTCCGGGAACCCCTAAGGGTTCCCTAAACATAAGCAGATAAAGCATTATTTTTCTTCATCCAGCAGCTTAACTGCATCAGCTACAGTACGGATTTTTTCAGCTTTTTCATCAGGAATTTCAACACCGAATTCTTCTTCAAAAGCCATGATCAGTTCAACGATGTCGTGGGTGTCAGCGCCGAGGTCTTCGATGTAAGCGGAGTCCATCTTTACTTCGTCAGCGTCAACGCTCAGTTGTTCAAC
>CAZQQK010000131.1:0-3068 GCA_964595445.1 uncultured Phascolarctobacterium sp. | reverse complement strand
AGTGGCCAGCAGGTACATCAGAGAACGGATTTGCAGCATATGCACTTGCAGTTACGCCCAGTGCCATTGCCATTGCGAGTACTAAAGATTTCTTCATTTCAGTTTCCTCCCTTAGGAAATTTTTTATTTTTACAAATCACCTTTGGGAAATCCTCTGCTTTTTGCTCAAGAGTTGCCTTGTTTCCTCTGTGCGTACTTACAGTTTTATTCCCTAAGTAATTTATAAAGCTTTGTAAGCGGCAAGAGGAGGAACTGCAAAATGAAAAAAATGCTTAGTTAAAACATCTGCAACCTCTTGCTGTCGGTTTCATTATATCACTATTGTCCCCCCCTACAAGACTTTATGAGGTGCTTTTTGTTTCTTTAATTTTTTTGCAACAGTTTTTATCCTTATTTAAACAATAAACGACAAATTATCAAGCTAAAAAAAAAACAGTTACTAAATGCTGTTAAATTAACAACACCTTCTAGTAACTAGCAGAATTTTTAATCAAAGCAAAATATTTTTCAAGCACTTATAACAAAAATCTCTATCTAATTCTCTCAAATAGTTAAATACAAAACTCATAATTCATCTCAGCCTCTTTTTAAAGCTTTCAAACTTTCTTGCTATCATTGAAGCAGGGAGCTTTACAGGTGCTGTCCACATTGCTCAACCTGCACTTAGTAAACAATTAAGAACCTTGGAAAAGCACCTTGGTACAAAACTTATTATTACGACAAGAGGCAGCCGTCAGATTTTGTTGACGAAAGCGGGACGTGTCCTTTAGCAAAAAGCTAAATATTTGTGTGCTTTAGAAGCTCTTGCCAAAAGTGAAATTGAAAACATCATAGGCGGATTGGTAGGTACATTACGTTTCAGCATAGCAAACTCCCGCAGTCCTCTTTTTATAAAATCAGCTCTCAAAGATTTTTGTACTTTATATTCTAACATCAAAGGTGAACTCTTTGAAGCCAGCATATATGAACAAACGGAACAGCAGAATTATTTCTAAAAGCCTGTGCTCAAATCTCGATGATTCCTCGTATCATCTGTACCAGTACAACACGCAGCACAACACTTGGATGGACAAGAGTAAAAGCGACAATTTCTATCGTTCCCGTAGAATTGAGAAAGGATTTGAGAGAAGAATTTGTAACCCGACCCATAAGTGATATTAATGCTGATGTTTATAAAACTGTAGTTAAGGTTAAAGGCCGACCAATGTCTGTTGCTGCCCAGCACTTTCTGAAATTTTATGCCAAAACACGTCATTCCCAACAAGTTTGTGATTTAGAAGCAGTATTTAAAAGTTCCTCGCTTTAATTTATGGCATTACTATTGAGCATTTATCTAGTATTCCTATCTATGAAAATAAAAAAGCCGCCTTCTGGCGGTTTTTTTATTAGCCAATGCCACACCCCTGTAACATAGCTACGTGTTAAATTGGAGGAGAAGGAGAATGTTTAATTTCAGATAAGTAATAGTACAGCAATTGTCCGATTTGCTCTATTTCTATCTTTACAATCATTTTGTAAACCAATATTTCGACCCACATTAAACAATTGAAAACCGCCTTTGCAAGCAAAGACGGTTAATGCGTACAATTAAGATAACTGCCACTCTCACTTTAACAGCACCTTATCTGTTGACATCTCTCCTGTCTCTCGCAGGTCAAGCATATGCTTGTATAAAGCACTTTGCTGACTCCAGAAAACTGTTACAGCGGCGGGACCGTATGGATTTACACCAATTAGCACTCTATACGAAATATTGATTTGTTGATTTTAATTATACTTATTCCGATTAAGAATGTCAATACTCTAGGTAAAAAATTCTCTATTTTTTTGATGCGATAACGAATACTATTTATTTTATTTTCCACTTTTTTTATTTTTCTCTATGATTTTTTCAAAAAAATACCCAATAATTACATCTCATTTCTAAAGAAAGCTAAAGGCACAGAATCATAGAGATTCTGTGCCTTTATAAAATTAAGTAAAACTTTACTTATTATTCTGATAGTGCTTTACGGCAGCCCTATCAATATCAAATGCATTTATCAGCTCATTAACAGCCTGACTAGGCGATACAACGCCGTTTACAGCTGCTTCCATAACTGCCGGCAAACGGCCTTTAATCATTGGATCTTCAAAGAACAGATTATGTAAATGTTCGTCAATCATGCTGTTTACCCAGGAAATAGTCTGAGATTTACGTCTACGAGCAAACGCGCCAGATTCTTTGGTTACTTTTTCAAACTTACGCATAACTGCCCACAATTCCATCAATCCCTCTTTAGTCAAAGCAGAACATCTGTAAGCATGAGTTTTCCAGCCTTCGGTTGCAGGACGTATGAACTCAATCATTCGTTCATATTCACCTTGAGTAACAATAGCTTTCGGCAGATTATCGCCATCAGCTTTATTAACAACAATGGCATCAGCAACCTCCATAATGCCTTTTTTTATACCCTGCAAATCATCACCAGCACCAGTGAGAACTACAAGCATAAAGAAATCAACCATAGAACGTACAGTAATTTCCGACTGTCCTACGCCAACAGTTTCTACCAAAATAACATCACAGCCAGCAGCCTCGCAAAGCAACATCGTTTCACGGCTTTTACGTGCTACACCACCCAACGTTCCCTTTGCAGGAGATGGGCGAATAAAGCAATTCGGCTCACGCGAAAGCATCTGCATTCTTGTTTTATCACCTAGAATAGAGCCACCGGTAATAGAGCTTGTCGGATCGACAGCCAAAACCGCTACTTTATATCCTTGATGACAAAGCATTTGCCCAAAGGACTCGATAAAAGTACTTTTACCAGCACCAGGAACACCGGAAATACCGATACGCAAGGCTTTGCCAGTACGAGGAAGCAAAGCTTGCAGCACACGCTGTGCTTTATCAAAATCCTTAGGAGCATTGCTTTCGATAAGCGTAATAGCTTGAGATAATGTTTTACGATCGCCTTCACTGACTCCTTTGATTAACTCTTCGGGACTAGGCTTTTTCCTCAAAGGGAATTTCCAAAATTTATCCACAGGGTTATACTTCGCCTCGCTGACCGCGTTTACGGCAC
>CAZQQK010000130.1:0-3091 GCA_964595445.1 uncultured Phascolarctobacterium sp. | reverse complement strand
GTTTTTATAGTCTTTCTTGTTTTAAATATTCTATAAATAAAATTTGTTTTGCTCTTATTTGTGCCGGGATTTTTGGCTTTTGTATTCCAGAAGTTTTAGGTGGAGGTAATGGCTTAATAAACAAACTAGCTGAAACACCAGTATCATTAAATTTATTATTAATCTATTTGCTTGCTAAAGTAATATTTACGCTTATAAGTTATGGATGCGGTGTACCTGGCGGTTTCTTTTTACCAATGCTTGTAATTGGTGCTCTTTGCGGCAGCGTTTGTGCACAGGTTTTGATAGTGGCACACATTTTAGAACCGATTTATGCAGCAAACATTATGGTTGTTGCTATGACTGCTCTTTTTTCTTCTTCTGTACGCTCGCCTATTACAGGTACAGTGTTAATTATGGAAATGACTGCATCGTATCAACAGTTGCTTTCTCTTGCTATTGCTGCAATGGTTGCCTTTGTGATTGCAGAACTATGTCATAGTAAACCGATATATGAAGAACTTATGCTGCGAATGCTGCATAGAGATAAACCAAAGCAAACTTCAATGGAACAACGTAATGTAGTAGAGTTTTCTGTTTACAGTGGCAGTGAAGTATGCGGTAAGATGCTAAAAGATATAAATTGGCCTTCTAATACTTTACTTGTAGAGGTAAAAAGGGGAGAGCAGCAGATAATACCTACTGGTGATACTCGTTTATTAGCTGGTGATTTTATTTATGTACTTATCGAAAATGAGTATATAGAACAGTTGCAGCAAATAGTTGGCGAAAAATAGCGTAGCAGTTATCAAAACTACTACGCTTAAAAAGTCTAACTTTTTGGGGCACCTCAATTTGAGGTGCTTTTTTTAGTATTTATAATAAGTATTATATTTTATTGATTATTTTTTATTTCTTGAGTCAGCTTTTTACCGTATTCGCCGAAATCAAAAGTTGCGAAATAATCGGCTGGTTTTTCAGCACGACGAATCATTTTTGCAGAACCATCTTCCTGAAGGAGAATTTCTGCACTACGTAATTTTCCATTATAGTTATATCCCATTGAAAATCCGTGAGCACCAGTATCATGAATAAAGAGTAAATCTCCTATATCAATTTTGGGCAGCATTCTGTCAACTGCGAATTTATCATTATTTTCGCAGAGTCCGCCGGTTATATCGTATTTGTAATCACAGGGATTATTTTCTTTACCCATAACAGTGATGTGGTGATATGAACCGTAAATTGCAGGGCGCATAAGATTTGCAGCACAGGCATCACAGCCAATATATTCTTTATATATATGCTTTTGGTGGATTGCAGTAGTTACAAGACCGCCGTTTGGTGCTAACATAAACCGACCAAGCTCAGTAAATAGTTTGACATCATCCATACCTGCAGGTACAAGAATTTCTTCGTAAGCTTTGCGAACTCCTTCTCCGATTGCCAAAACATCGTTGTCGTTCTGTTCTGGTTTATAGGCAATACCTATACCGCCGGAAAGATTAATAAAAGCAATATGTGCACCAGTTTTTTCTTTTAGTTCTACAGCTAAATTAAAGAGGATTTTTGCTAGTTCAGGATAATATTCGTTTGTTACAGTGTTAGAGGCAAGAAATGCATGAATACCGAAATGTTTTACTCCTTTTGCCTTGAGAATTTTATAGGCTTCTATAATTTGTTCATGTGTCATACCATATTTAGCATCTCCAGGATTATCCATAATATTATTAGCTATAGAAAAATGTCCGCCGGGATTATAGCGGCAAGAAATAGTTTCTGGGATATCAGCGACTTTTTCTAAAAAATCAATATGTGTAATATCATCGAGATTAATAGTAACATTTAATTTTCTCGCTAACTGAAAGTCTGCGGCTGGAGTTGCGTTGGAAGAAAACATGACTTCGCTTTCTTTGAATCCTACTGCATCGCTCATAAGGAGTTCAGTGTAAGAAGAACAATCAGCGCCGCAGCCTTCTTCTCGCAGTATTTGTAAAAGATATGGATTAGGAGTTGCCTTAACTGCAAAGTATTCTTTAAAGCCTTTGTTCCAAGAAAATGCCTTATTTACTAAACGAGCAGTACGACGGATGCCTGCTTCGTCGTAAATGTGAAATGGTGTAGGGAATTGTTCAATGATTTTTTCTAATTGTTCTTTAGTTACAAATGGAATTTTTTTAGCCATGGTTATCACCTTTCTGTATTTTTATCAATGCAATTTCGTTTTTTAGTGCTTCTTTAAATAAATCTACTAAATTTCGCTTGCAGGAATATAAGCAAGTAGAATCATCTCCATCTTGCAAATCGCCGGTTAAAACAGTGTGTGAATCCGCAATAAGTCTAATTTGCTTATTTTGTTTAGGTGTATTGTAGCAGATTGCTTCAGGAAGTGAAAATAGTTTATCGCTTATAATTACAACTTTTAAATTCCTTTGGACGGCATCTGCAAGTTCATTTCGTAAAAGTTCTAAAATATTGGGAGCTGCAGAAACATAAATTCTGGATTGAGCCTGATTTACTGTATTTTTGAGTTTATTGATGATTTCCTGTGTGCCTTTGATAGTGATATAACCTTCAGCATCACTTTGTAATGTGGGGAGCTGTTGGAGTATATCTTTTTTTATTTGTTCTAACCGACTGATTTTATTTGAGCAGAACTCTGCTGGAGGAACAGGTGTATATCGGGTTACGTTACCTTCTTCTAATATATAGGCAGCACCTTTATCAACAAGACCCGCTAATGCAGTGTAAGTATTTGAGCGTGAAATCCCTGTCTGTTTAGCAGCTTCATATCCTGTTAACTGACCGGATTTTAACAGTAGTACATATAATGTCGCTTCTTGTTTTGTTAGATTAAATTTTGTGAGTCCTTCGATAATATCCATAGATTTTCGTTTACTGCTTTCTAAAGTTTCAGCTTGCTTTGGCAAGTAGATTTAAACAACAAGATTGTTCCTGTTTAAGAACACTATACTATTTTTGATGGAAGTTGTCAATAGCTAACTTGAAAAATGTTTATCGCTAAAAATATCGGAAAGATTCAAGTAATTTTACAAATTTAAATCATATCAAAAGTATCAAATTTGTATTTAAATATAAGTAACTATAAGTA
>CAZQQK010000129.1:0-3195 GCA_964595445.1 uncultured Phascolarctobacterium sp. | reverse complement strand
TTTTACAACAAATCACTTATTGCATTTTTTCTTTCAACATCTTAGTAACCATACCAGGGTTTGCTTTACCGCGGGATTTTTTCATAATTTGACCAACAAGGAAACCTATAGCCTTATCTTTGCCGGCTTTATAGTCAGCAACAGACTGCGGATTCTCAGCAATAGTTTCTTCAACTAATTTAAGAATAGCTCCCTCGTCACTTACCTGCTCCAACCCTAGCTTTTTAACCAAGGCTTTAGGAGCTTCATCCTCTTTAAGCATTTCTGCAAAGACTTTTTTTGCTAATTTACTGGAAAGTACACCATCTTTAATTAAGTTAACAAGTTCAGCAAGATGTGCAGGGATTACTTTGAAGTCTGCAATTGTAATACCTTCATTGTTCATATATGCTGAAACATCACCCAACATCCAGTTGGAAACCGCTTTGCTGTCTTTAGCATTCTTAACAGCTTCATCAAAGTACTCTGCCATAGCTTTTGTAGAAACAATTTGAGAAGCATCGTATTCCGGCAGACCATGCTCTGTCATCAAACGTGCTTGACGCTGAGCAGGAAGTTCTGGTAAAGTTTCGCGAATACGCTCAATCCATGCATCATCAAGCTGCACAGGCACTAAATCCGGCTCTGGGAAATAACGATAATCATGTGCTTCTTCTTTAGAACGCATAGATAATGTTACACCGTTTGCTTCATCCCAGGTACGAGTTTCCTGTACTACATGACCACCATCTTCAAGAATTTCTTTTTGACGTTCAACTTCATAGTTAATAGCACGTTCCAAAGCACGGAAAGAGTTCAAATTTTTTATTTCAGCACGAGTGCCAAACTCTTTAGCGCCTTCAGGCATGATAGAAATATTAGCATCACAACGCAGGCTGCCTTCCTGCATCTTGCAGTCACAAACATCCGTATATTCAAGAATCGCTTTTAAATTTTCCATATATGCACGTGCTTCTTCTGCGCTACGCATATCAGGTTCAGAAACAATCTCAATTAAAGGCACACCGGCACGATTATAGTCAACAGCTGAAGAATCGGAGGTACTAATAGTTGCACCGCTGTGATTAAGTTTACCAGCATCTTCTTCCATATGAATACGTGTGATACCGATTCGTTTTCCTTCACCGTCAGCAAGTTTAATATCTATATGCCCTCCCAGACATATGGGCTTATCAAATTGAGAAATTTGATAATTTTTAGCCAAGTCAGGATAGAAATAATTTTTACGGTCAAATTTATTGAATTTTTGAATATCACAGTTCAATGCTAAACCAGCTTTAATAGCAAAGTCTACAACCTGCTTATTAAGTACAGGCAAAGCACCTGGCATTCCCAAGCAAACAGGGCAGACATGGGTATTAGGCAAGCTTCCAAAAGCAGTAGAACAGCTGCAGAAAGCTTTAGTTTTTGTTTTCAGCTCAGCATGAACTTCCAAACCGATAACAGTAATATATTTTGTCATTATTTGTTACCTCCCAGCGGTGCGAATACTTTATGATATTCGGTTGCTTGTTCAAAGGTATAAGCAGCACGCAGAATAGTTGCTTCGTCCAGAACTTTGCCAATTAACTGCATACCGATAGGCATTCCATCATCTGCAAAACCGCAGGGAATAGAAATACCAGGCAATCCAGCCATATTTACAGGAATGGTGGTTACGTCAAGCATGTACATAGTCAATGGATCCATTTGATCATTAATACCATAAGCAGGTACTGGAGAAGTCGGAGTCAACAGCACATCACATTTTTCAAAAGCTGCTTCAAAATCACGTCTAATAAGTGTACGAACCTGCATAGCTTTATTATAGTATGCATCATAATAACCGCTGCTTAATACATATGTTCCCAACATAATACGACGACGAACTTCCTGACCAAAGCCCTCTGTACGACTCACAGTTGTCATTTCCGGAGCAGAAGCTGCATCTAAATTACGATAACCATAACGAACACCGTCAAAACGAGCAAGGTTAGCAGAAGCTTCTGCCGGTGCAATAATGTAGTAGGTAATAACAGCATATTCTGTATGCGGAAGTGATACATCTACAATTTCCGCACCCAACTCTTTATATTTTTCTACAGCCTTCATAATTTCAGCTTTAACTTTAGCGTCAACACCTTCGCCAAAATATTCTTTAGGCAAACCAATACGCAAACCTTTTACATCATTTACTAAGGCTTTAGTAAAATCAGGTACTTCAACGTCCAAAGAAGTAGAATCCATTTCATCTTTGCCACATATAGTATTTAATACTAAAGCTGCATCTGTTACGTCTTTAGTAATAGGTCCAATCTGATCTAAAGAAGAAGCAAATGCTACACAACCATAACGTGATACACGACCGTAAGTAGGTTTTATACCAACACAGCCATTAAAAGATGCAGGCTGACGAATAGAACCACCAGTATCAGAGCCTAATGTCCAAATAGCCTCACCAGCTGCAATAGCAGCAGCACTGCCGCCAGAAGAACCACCAGGTACACGCTCCAAATTCCATGGATTACGAGTTACACCAAAATGAGATGTTTTGGTAGTAGAACCCATAGCAAATTCATCAAGGTTAGTTTTGCCAAGAAAAATTGTTTCATCTGCTCTTAGATTTTTTATTACATGTGCATCATATACAGGAATAAAATTTTCCAACATTTTAGATGAACAGGTTGTACGCAGACCCTTAGTAGAAATATTATCTTTAATAGCACCAGGGATACCAGCAAGAGGAGCTATCTCTTCACCAGCGGCAATTTTAGCATCAACTTTAGCAGCTTGTGCTAAAGCATTCTCTTTATCTAAGGTTACATATGCATTAACCTTATCTTCAACTGCGTCGATACGCTCGTACAGAGCATTAGTTAATTCGACGGAGCTTACTTCTTTTTTTACAAGCTTATCATGCAGCTCGTGTGCAGTAAGTTTATACAAATCCACAGTAATGCCTCCTTTTATTCGATTACGCGCGGTACCTTAAAACCGTCATTATGGACAGCAGGAGCGTTGAGCAGAGCATCTTCATGAGCCACGCCCTCTTTAACTACATCATCACGTAATACATTGCTTACCGGCAATACATATGGAGTCGGTTCTATACCGGCAGTATCAATTTTTTCAAGAATATCGGCATAGTTAAGAATCTGATTGAACTGTTCTGTAAACACTTCCATTTCCGAACCAGGAACAGTTAAACGGGAACGC
>CAZQQK010000128.1:0-3219 GCA_964595445.1 uncultured Phascolarctobacterium sp. | reverse complement strand
CCAGCAGCAGCCAGTTTGTTGATGCTGTCATATGCCCAGTGGCCAGCAGGTACATCAGAGAACGGATTTGCAGCATATGCACTTGCAGTTACACCAAGTGCCATTGCCATTGCGAGAACTAAGGATTTTTTCATTTTTTGTTCCTCCTTTAAGGAAAATACATTTGAAAATCTTACCATGCCTCTTCGCTGCACTTTGGTACTCACAATCTGCTGTAACGTTCCTATAAGAGTTGCCTTGTTTCCTCTACTATACTTATTTCAGCAAAATGTTTTTCCTCAGCTGCCGCAGTTAGCATATGTAAATTTTCATATTTTAATTTTACCACGTATTTACATTCCAGTCAAACCTTTCAGAGATTTTTCCTATTTAATAAATTAATTTTACTTTAAACAAGCAAATTACATATTTTTGCAAAATTATTTCTGTCCGCGTAACTATAAACAACAATTAAAATAAGCAACAAAAAAACAGGACTGCCCCTAAGGAACAATCCTGTTTGAATACTAAAGAAAATTATTTGTCGCGCAGAGCACGGTCAATTTCTAAACGTACAGCACGGCCAAATTCTTCGTGAGTCCAATCCCAACGGCTGGTCAAAGCTTCTGGAATAGTTTTGTCGCTGTAAATTCTGTGAGCATAGGTTTTGCCAGTCAATTTGTTGTAAGCAACAGCATAACCCTGCAAATCCAACTGCAATTTTCTTTCTTCACTGGAATCAATAACTTTATCATCCAGCTTATCCAGCTGAATTGCAATAACGATATCAACATCACCATCTTTTGCAATCTTAGCCAAAGCTGCGGTATCAGGTACCTTATTGCCAACCTTAGCAGCTTCGATAGCAGCAGTCAATTTGTCGTTTTCTACCATTACAAAACCTTTTTTGCTGTTTAATACAGACATCGCGTTTTTGTAGAAAACTTGATTAGCCAACTCATCGCCGCCCTGTACATTGTTAATCAACGGCAGCAATGCTACGCTTGCAGCCTCAGCAGCACCAAAACAAGGAACGCTGAAACATACAGCCATAACAGCCATTAATAAATAACGCAAAATTTTCTTCATTCTTATTCCTCCAGACTCATTAAGTAAAATGCTAGATATAAGTATATTTTAGCATAAAAAGCAGGAAAAAAACAGTCTTTTACAAAAAAAATCTGACTGAACAGTCAGACGTTTGTCAACACAACTAATCTTTAATTTTCTTGTAAAATTTTGTTCGTTATGCTACAATACTTTTGACAACCGTGTTGCAGGGTGGTGCTTGCCCCATTCTTTTTTAGAATGGAGGTGATGCTTATGAATCTTTTTTCCTTTCAGGATCTTATGTCCTTTGGATTTTTTATTCTGGCATTGCTTACTTTTATTTTCTCTTTTCGAAAATAATGTTGGCATAGAAAAACCGCCCCTAAACTTTGACCGGTCACGGGGCGGCTTTTCGTCCAAGTAAACGGGCAACCCACCTTGTGGGCGGTTGTCTTTCTTCTTTTACTATATCACTTTCACTTTATTTTCGCAAGTTTTTATCTGCTTTTTTTATTTTCTATAAACATGCAATATTTTTGCTTATATTTATCTTCTTACTCTCTGCTAACGCTAAACCTTTTTAATTTCTTGTAAAATTTTGTTCGTTATGCTACAATACTTTTGACAACCGTGTTGCAGGGTGGTGCTTGCCCCATTCTTTTTTAGAATGGAGGTGATGCTTATGAATCTTTTTTCCTTTCAGGATCTTATGTCCTTTGGATTTTTTATTCTGGCATTGCTTACTTTTATTTTCTCTTTTCGAAAATAATGTTGGCATAGAAAAACCGCCCCTAAACTTTGACCGGTCACGGGGCGGCTTTTCGTCCAAGTAAACGGGCAACCCACCTTGTGGGCGGTTGTCTTTCTTCTTTTACTATATCACTTTCACTTTATTTTCGCAAGTTTTTATCTGCTTTTTTCAAGCTAAACAAAAGAATTGCTAAAAATTTTTTCTATATTACAAAACCCTCGCCTTGTACAAGGCGAGGGTTTTACTTAGACGCGCGTGTTAGATTTTAAATTGTAATTACTTCCAATAGCTGAATTAGAAAGTGAATACTAATTGGCTCCACAGAGTGGAAACGTCTTTAGAACCTTTTTTAGCTTCCAAATCATACCATTCTACTTGACCAACGATGTTCTTAGCAAAGGTGTAGTTAGCAAGTACGCTGTAACCTTTGAAACCTTCATCGTCATAACCATAGCTTTTACCAAAACCGTTCATGGTGTGGTCAACATAAGCAGCTCTGCCAAGGTCATAGTATCTAGCAACTAAGCCCCAGGTACCAGCTTTAGCAGCTTTAGCACCTTTGTAGGACAGTTTTGCTACATAACCGTCATCATCACCTTTGTAGTTATCTTCGTCACCGTTCAGGTAATCGAAACCAACTTTAACGTTTTTATCGAATGCATATTCAGCACCAACGTTCCAGATGTCACGATCTTCTTTTATTTTAGTAATGTACTTATTATTATCCTTCTTAGCCTCGAATGCATAGTAGCCAGCATGCAGACCCAGTTTGTTTATTTTGCCGGACAGAGTTGCATAATAGGTGTCGTCAGCATTAGAAGATTTTTCACCGTCTGTTTTGTTAGGATCAGCTTTACCATAACCAACTAACAGCTGTACATCTTTGCCATAAGCAACTTGTACACCATCAAAACGGTTATCATAAACGTTGCCATCTACCAGATTCAGGTTGTAACGACCAGCTTGAACTTTCAAACCGCCCAGTTTACCGTTTACATAAGCACGCTGGAAATCAGTGGTTTCATCACCTTTATCATTGGTGAAGTCCTGCTCGTTCTGCAGCATGCCAGTGTATGTCCAGTCATCATTGATTTGACCTTTTACCCACAGACGGGAACGCAGTTTTTGTTTATCGTTTTTGTCATCACCATGGTTTTGGGTGTAGTGGTAACGAACTTCACCAGTAATTTTTACGTTATCAGCTTTTTTCTCCAGGTTTGCTACGCGAACGCCCAGGTTGTCCAGTTCGTCTGCAAATTCAGCAGCCAGTTTATCAACGTTTGCACCTTTTGCCATTGCTTTTGCAACGATTTGTGCCATTTCATAACGAGTCATCAGTTTGTCGCCGCCGAAAGTAGCATCACCATAACCTTCAATTACACCAGCAGCAGCCAGTTTGTTGATGCTGTCATATGCCCAGTGGCCAGCAGGTACATCAG
>CAZQQK010000127.1:0-3301 GCA_964595445.1 uncultured Phascolarctobacterium sp. | reverse complement strand
GAATATATATAAGTGGTATAAATTGTTAGAAAAATAAGTATAACAAAAATGCAAATTTGTCCGGATTTGCAGATTGTATTTAAATGTGGAGGTGTAAAAATATGCAAGGTGGAGATACAATGGCATTGCTCAACTCCCTTTGGCCTTTCGTGCTGATGGGCGGCATATTCTATTTCATGCTGTGGAGGCCCCAAAAAAAGGAACAGCAGAAACGATTGGATTTGTTAAACAGCCTAAAAGAGGGTGACGAAATCATTACTATTGGCGGTATCTATGGTACTATAACTGCAATTTCTGAAAAACGTGTTAAAGTTAGGGTTGCTGAAAACGTAGATATAGAAATGGCACGTAATGCTGTCAGTGGTTTTCAAAATCCTTCAAGAAATTCCTGATGAATATTAGCGTAGGCAAAACTGAATTACGCAGCAACTTAAAAAAGTTACGCACTGGATTTTCCAGGGAGCAGGTAACTGCCAGCAGCCTGCAGGTAAGCCGCAATATACTGGCCTGTGATGCATATCGTAAAGCGAGATGTATCATGGGCTATTTGGCTTTTGGTAATGAACTTTCTGTAGATTTGGTGTTAAACCAAGCTTTAGCTGATGGTAAAATTGTTGCGGTTCCTCATATTATTTCTTCTGTGGATATGATATCAGTGCATCTTAGGAATATGGATGATTTTGATTTGGATTGTTATGGCATACGTTCTATACGCTGTCCTTTTGAAAAGGTACTGCCGCATACTTTAGATTTAATACTGGTGCCGGGAGTGGCTTTTGGTCGTGATGGCAGCAGATTGGGAATGGGAGCAGGATATTATGACCGTTTTTTGCCACAGGCAGATAAGGCACTTTTTATGGGAATAGCTTATGAGCGATTGATACAGCCGCAGTTGCCTACTGATAAAAATGATATTTTTATGCAGTATTTAGTAAGTGAAAGCGGAATAACCACTCTCAGCCGCTTTAACTAATATATTAAATTTTTAAGGAGGAAATAATTTTGCGTTGGAATGAATTCGGGAAATTTCTGATTATTGTTTTAGCAATTATCGGTGGTTTCTGCGTATACATCTCACCTTTGGCTAATTCGATTAAACAAGGATTGGATCTGCAAGGCGGTACACATGTTGTTCTGCAGGCTGTAGATACTCCGGAACTTAAGGTAGATGATGATGCGGTTAATCGCAGTGTTAAAATTATTGAGCGTCGTGTTAATGAGTTGGGTTTAACAGAACCTGTTATTCAACGTCAGGGTAAAGATCGTATTATTGTTGAGCTTCCTGGTGTAAAGGATCCTGAGAAGGCTATAGCTATGCTTGGTCGAACAGCAATGCTGCAATTTAAAGATGAAAGCGGCAAAGTTGTGCTTACAGGCAGTGATTTAAAAGATGCTAAAGCTCAGGTATCTCAAGGAAATCAAGCTGTAGTAAGCTTGGAGTTCAGTGATGAGGGCGGCAAAAAATTTGCTGATTTAACTGCACGTAATGTAGGCAGAAAAATTGCTATTGAGCTTGATGGTGAAGTACTTACAGCTCCTGTTGTTCAAGAAGCAATTACAGGAGGTCGTGCACAGATTTCCGGTTCTAGAAATGTAGAAGAAGCAGAACATTTAGCTATACTACTGCGTAGCGGCAGTTTGCCTGTAAAAATTGAGCTTTTGGAAAACAGAACAGTAGGACCTACTCTTGGTCAAGATTCCAAAGACAAGAGCATAAAAGCTTTTAGTATTGGTATTATTGGCGTATTTGTTTTTATGCTTCTATTCTATCGTTTAGCGGGTGTAGTAGCAGATATAGCTTTACTTTTATATGTTATGCTGTTGCTTTTGGTAATGCGTTATTTAGGTGCTACATTAACGTTACCGGGTATCGCAGGCATAATTCTTTCTGTTGGTATGGCTGTAGATGCTAACGTATTGATTTTTGAACGCTTTAAGGAAGAGGTTAAACGAGGAAAAACTTTACGCAGTGCTATGGATTCAGGTTTTAGTCGTGCTATAGTTACTATTTTGGACTCTAATTTGACAACTATAATGGCAGCTATTGTTTTGTTTTATCTTGGTACAGGACCGATAAAAGGATTTGCTGTTACTTTGGCATTAGGTACTTTACTGAGTATGTTTACAGCAGTAACGGTAACAAAATTCCTTTTACGTTTTCTTATTTATAGTAATTTCACAAAAAATCCCGCTTTCTTTGGTGCAAAGGTGCCTAAGGCTGCTGCAGATGCCAAGGAGGTGGCTAAATAATGAAATTTTCTATTGTAAAGCGTTATAAGATTTTCTTTGCTATAACTATAACATTTTTATTAATTGGCATTGGTTCTATGCTGTTTAAAGGTTTTAATCTGGGAATCGATTTTACTGGTGGCAGCATTATGGACTTGGAGTTCAATAAACCGGTTAGTGTTTCACAGGTACGTGATGTACTTAAAGAGCGTGATCTTGGAAATGCTATAATTCAGCTAGAAAGCAGTGATACTAATGTTACTTCTGCTAAAGGTGTACTTATTCGTACAGGAGTAATTAATGATGAACAGCGTCGACAGGTAATGGAAGATTTAAAAGGAACTTTAGGTGATTTTTCTATTCAGCGTGTAGAAAATGTTGGTGCCACTGTTGGCAGCGAACTAATTCAGCAGGCTTGTTTAGCAATCTTCTTTTCTTGGTTTTTGATGATTGCTTATATCACTATACGTTTTGAGTTTAAATTTGCTCTAGCAGCAATAATTGCTTTAGTTATTGACGTAGCGGTAACACTTAGCTATTTTTCATTATTCCATATGGAATTGGATTCATCCTTTGTGGCTGCTTTATTGACTGTAGTTGGTTATTCTGTAAATGGTACAATTGTTATCTTTGATCGTATACGTGAAAATCTTAAAATTCATCGACGCAGCGAAAGTATGACTGATATGATTGATAACAGTATTTGGCAAACAATGGGGCGTAGTATTTATACTGTTGGTACTTCATTATTTGCTGTTGTTGCTATTTTCCTTTGGGGAGGAGATACTATACGCAACTTTGCTTTTGCTATGCTTGTTGGTTTTTCCAGTGGTGCCTATACTTCAACGTTATTAGCAGGTCCTTTGTGGATGTTGCTTCGAGGTCTCAAACCTGGCAAAGACTGATAAAAATTATATACCAATAACTGTTGCATTAGTTGATGCAAACCCTTCTTACTGGACTAACTAGTAAGAAGGGTATTTTTATAAGAAAATAAATATTTAATAATGGATAAAATTGCTTTATTAAGTTGAAACTTTTGGTGTTTGCACATCTTTGATATACATGATAT
>CAZQQK010000126.1:0-3485 GCA_964595445.1 uncultured Phascolarctobacterium sp. | reverse complement strand
GTTATGACGTTCTTTGTTCTTGCGTACATACTCTAAAATAATACCTGCTGTTTCTTCTATAGCACGATTGGAAACATTAATAATCTGACAATGAAGTCGACGCATAATACCCTTAGCATAATTAAGCTCATCATTAATACGTTTCATATCAGCATAAGCTGCTGTATCAGATAAACCCATAGTTTTCAATCTTTCACTACGAATTTCATTAAGTTTAAAAGGATCTATCAACAACCCTACAATCTTATACGGTGGTACTTTAAATAACTCCTCTGGCGGAGCAAGTTCTGGTACTAAAGGTACGTTTGCTACCTTAACCTGCTTATGAGCCAAATACATACTCAAAGGAGTCTTAGATGTACGTGAAACACCAATAATTACAACGTCAGCTTTAAGCAAACCTAATGGATTTTTACCATCATCATATTTAACAGCAAACTCTACAGCTTCTACACGCTTAAAATATTCGTGATCCAAAGAATGAATAAGTCCTGCTTGATTTCTAG
This sequence comes from uncultured Phascolarctobacterium sp., assembly GCA_964595445.1. Lineage (GTDB taxonomy): Bacteria > Bacillota > Negativicutes > Acidaminococcales > Acidaminococcaceae > Phascolarctobacterium_A. Next base: position 2,979 of record CAZQQK010000126.1, on the reverse strand, counting down.
GCAGTAACCCAGTACTTTTTTCAATAGACTTAAGCATAGGTCCTAAAACATCTACAACTTCTACATCACAAACCATAGCTCTATCAGCCATATGTTCACGCAATTCCGGTGAAACTATAGTATAACAAATAACAGCCTTGTTGGCACAGGCTTCTTCTATTACCTTATCAATCTGTTCCTTATCTTTCACATAAGGTACACGAATAACCTCGAACTTTTCCTCAACAAACTGACTGGTTGTTGCCTTAACTACAGATTCAGCAGTTTCACCAATAGAATCAGATACAGCATAAATAATTGGATTATCTTTCACCAGTATGATAATTACCTCCCTTACCCTCTGCTAAATCTACTAATAGCCGAGTAAAATTAGTTTTAGTTATACGTCCAACTACCTGATAGTTTCGCTTAACTTCATCAATAACTTTTACTACTGGCAGGCAATCTATTTCATTATCTATAAGCCTGCGAGCAGCAGAAGCTGCTGGTTCTTCCGGTGTTGCTACAATAATTTTAGATATAGGCGTCATTACCATAACTACTGGAATATCTCTAAGATCACTATTATTAATCGCAGCCTTGAGCAAATCCTTGCGTGATACAACTCCTGTAAGCATACCTGCTTCATCTAATACAAACACTGTACCTACATCCTCTAAAAACATAGTTACAACAGCTTCGTAAGCACTTTTATCATGCTTAATTGCTACAGGTACAGACTGCAGATCCTGCACAGTAATAGCAGAAATTTCTTCCATCAACATTCCCAATGTATTTTTTCCGGTATAGAAATATCCAACCTTGGGACGTGCATCTAAAATTCCCCCCATAACAAGGATAGCAAGATCACTACGCAAAGCAGCGCGCGTAACGTTCAATCTTTCAGCAATATGTTCACCTGTAATTGGTCCATCCAACCTTACAATTTCAGCAATTTGTTTCTGCCTGTTGCTTAAAGCTATGATCCTCACACCCTTTCTAACTTTCTGCCGCTAAAGCATAAATTATATTTTTCATCTTCAGCTTATTTTCATAGTCGCTAATATAGGTATAGTATATACTAATTCACGAAAAAATGCTAGATTTAGTCATAAATATTTTTTCTATAGAGCAAACTGTATAGCCCAATCTTCAAAAGTGTTTCAGAATTATCTTTAAGCAAAATATTATTTTTCTAATCTTACGCTATCAAATTCTTTGCCATCTGATAAATACGCTTTAAACTCCAATGAATTACTGTCTGCACGCATTGTCATATAATTATTAGTTTCCGGTTGGGGTGCACGCCCTGCATCCCAAGTAAAGTCATCCCATAAGTTCGGATAACGCACATCACCCGCAACGCCTGTAAGTATATAAGTTATTCCCCTGCCATCAACAGCAGGAACAAAATTACGTAACGGTACACGGCGACGATAAGTATGCAAATGTGCAGTCAATACAGCATCTACATTATACTTTTCAAAAATGGGCATTAAGGAATAACTGAAATTTAAGAAATGTGTTTCAGTAGACTGTCTGCCAGACTTTGGATTAAAGCCATAGAGAAAAATGTCTCGATGCATAAGTACAACTTTCCATTTGGCACTGCTTTTTGATAAATCTTTCTCCAACCATTTTAGTTCATCGGATAATAATTGTGGCTGAAAATTTTGCATCTCTGAAAAATTTGTATCCAGTACAGTAAAGTGTACAGAACCATAGTCGTAACTATAAAACTGATTTTTATAATTTGCAAAATCATTCTGAGGTGTATTAAATAAATGTGTATAAGCAACAGGCATACACTCCTTCCATTCCAAGGAATATGCTTCATGATTTCCTACTAATGGTGCTAACGGAATTACATCACTGAAAACACTTACACTGTCAAACCATTTATTCCATTGATTCAAATCTTGTCCATTATCTACTAAATCGCCCATGTTAACATAAAAACTGCTTTCAGGATGCCTACGATAAGCACCTCTGGCCAATTCAGTCCAACCAGTATAATCTGCACTCTGAGAATCAGGAAAAATTAAAGCTGTAAAAGCTTCGCCACCGTCTGTTTGCAATTTATGCCATTTACTATTATTATTTGAGGTTCTGATACGATATTCATAGCTGCTGTTCGGTTGCAAGCCAGTAAGTCTAGCGGTATATTGAAGATATGTATTACCAGCATCCTCGAATGAGCTATCTTCTGCCTTAATAATTTGTGATTCACTGCTTCCAAACAAACGATATTCTAATGTATATTTTTCTCTCGCCTTTGCTTTCCACATGATTGAACGCATTGTTTTATTATCTGTTGCTACTAACTGACGTAAGTGACTAATTCCAACATCACTATCTTTACCATCTTGCTCCTGTATATCTTTGCTGCAACCAGTTAGTATTACTATTAAACATAAAATAAACGCTGATATTATCATTCGTCTCAAAATAAACATATCACTCATCCCTATTCTTTTAACAACTTATTTTTTATAGTATAACATCTAGAGTTTACTTTAAGTCAATAAGTCAAAACATAAAATATTATATTGCAATCATAATTACGTATATAATAATATTTTCCTGCAATCAATTTACTAAAGCGATAAGTTAACTTATAAGAATTACCCTATACAACTAAATTTTTATAAAAGTCTTGCACATTTTTCTCAATCGTGTTAGAATAGTGCAGTACAAGAATATTCAGGAGGTGAAATTCGTTGCCGAACATTAAATCTTCCATCCGCAGTGTAAAGACCGACGCAGAACGTCGTGCTAAAAACGCTCCGATTAAAGCAGCTCTCCGCAATGCTTCTCGCAAAGTAGAGGCTTTAACTAAACAAGGTGCTAAAGAAGACGCTCAAGCTAATATGGCTACTGCTTCCGGTTTGCTCGATAAAGCAGCTCGCAAAGGCATTATCCATAAGAATGCTGCAGCTCGCAAAAAATCCAGACTTGCAAAGAGAATCAACGCTATGGCTTAATTCTTACAAGCTGACC
>CAZQQK010000125.1:0-3537 GCA_964595445.1 uncultured Phascolarctobacterium sp. | reverse complement strand
CCAACTACCACAGCAGTACCGATTATCTCGATAATAGTACTCACCTCCTAAATACATATTTTCTTAAGTTTTTTTGCATAACAACAGCAGGCGCCTGTTTGCGTCTGCTATAAATGTCCTTATTCCGTTGAATTCGTAATCAATTAATCTATAGCAATTAACTTATTATTTATTCTGAAACAGGGCAAAAATAAGACCTATGTCTTATGTATCACTTCGTGTAAAACACAACATTGACACGATTTGATAAATCTATTGTAATGAACTTTCATAAAAATGTCAAGATTATAGCCACTATATCTCGTTTTCAAAATGTAATTTATCCCTAAATATATACATATATCTAGTAGAAAATCCTCGTGCAAGCATAAAACGTACAGCGGCAGCATATATTTTAGGGTCATTATCAGCAACAGATATAAATTTTTTTTGATTACGCTGAATAAAAACTAAGACTGCATTCTCAGCATTTCTGCACTCTAATTCTTGTGTAAAACGAATCATAATTTCTTCTATATATTGAGAACGTACACCTCGTTTTAAAAGTTCTGCTTTCAAATGTTTCCTGCCATAGCAACGTTTTGCAAGCCATGCTTCATATACTCTGTCTGCATATCGCTGCTCATCCAGCAACTCATATTCTTCTAATTTTACTATAGATTCTTTTGCTTGCTGTTCATCTGCACCTTTTTGTTGTAAACGTTCTAATATTTTTTTATTACTATAATCTCTATAAGAAAGTAAATTAAGCGCGCAGTCATAAACTTGCTGCGCGCTGGTAAATTTTTTCTTAGAGATATTATTTGAAGATTGTCTCGACATCTTGCAATGACTCCTCGGCTGTATCTTTAGCATCGCCTAACTTCACAATAGTAGCCGCACGAATTTTTTCTTCAATTTCATTAGCAATATCACTATTTTCTCTCAAGAAATCTTTAACTTTTTCTTTTCCCTGTCCTAAACGAATATCACCGTAAGAATACCATGCACCGCTTTTATTTATTATATCCAACTCTGCGCCTAAATCTACAAGGCAACCTTCATGAGATATTCCTTTGCCATACATAATATCAAACTCTGCTTGTTTAAACGGAGGTGCCACCTTATTTTTGACTACTTTTACACGTGTACGACTTCCAATAACATCATTACCGTTCTTCAAAGTGTCAATACGGCGCACATCCATACGAACAGTCGAATAAAATTTCAATGCACGTCCACCAGTAGTCGTTTCAGGATTACCAAACATTACGCCTACTTTCTCACGTATCTGATTAATAAAAATCGTTGCACATTTAGATTTAGAAATTAAACCTGTCAATTTACGCAAAGCCTGACTCATTAAACGTGCCTGTAAACCAACGTGGGAATCGCCCATTTCTCCTTCAATTTCTGCACGAGGTACTAATGCAGCAACTGAGTCAATAACTATTATATCAATAGCGCCACTGCGTACTAATGCATCAGCAATTTCTAACGCTTGTTCTCCGTTATCAGGCTGTGAAATCAACAGTTCATCAACAACTACACCTAAATGTCTGGCATACTCAGGATCAAGCGCATGCTCTGCATCAATAAAGGCTGCATAACCACCCATTTTTTGTGCTTCTGCAATCATATGCAAAGCAACAGTTGTTTTACCAGAAGATTCTGGGCCATAAATTTCAATTACACGTCCACGAGGAATACCGCCTATCCCTAACGCTATATCTAACGACAAAGCACCGGTAGGAATAACCTCTATATTCATCTTGGAACTTGCTTCTCCCAGCATCATAATACTGCCTTTGCCAAAATCCTTTTCAATTTGATGCATTGCCATTTCCAAAGATTTTTTTTTATCTGTATCCATCTGTATTCCTCCTAGCTTCTACATAATATCTAGCTAAATTATACAAACAATCGTTTTCTTTGTCAAGAAAAGTTTTGTCTTTTTAGTATGAATTTCTACATAAAATTATTATTTTTTCTCTGCTGCAAGTTTATTTATTTCTTCTTGAGTAAACTCATAAGTTGTATTACAGAACTCACAATGTGCCTCTGTAACTTTATCTTGTGCTAATTCTGCTAAACTAGCTTTATCCAATCCACCTAAAGCAGTCAATATTCGCTCACGGCTGCAACGGCATTTAAAGCTTACAGGCACACTTTCTTTGATATCTACTTCCAATCCACGCCCAATAATTTCTATCATCTTTTGCGGAGTATAACCTATTTCTAACAATTGCGTTACATAAGGTGTAAGATTAACATTATTTTCCAGTTTCTCTAAAACTTCATCTGTACATCCAGGCATAGCCTGAATAAAAAATCCACCTGCCGCAGTAACAGTACCATCTTTATCTACCAATACTCCCAAAGCAACACTTGTCGGAGTCTGTTCAGATTCATAAAGATATTTCGTCATATCACTGGCAATTTCACCGTCCTGCAATTCACAATAACCAGTAAATGGCTCTGCATTCTGCAAATAACGAGTCACAATAATATTTCCCTGGCCAATGCCGCCGCCTACATCAAGTTTACCATTTTTAAGCGGCAAAAAAGCATCAGGATTTTCTACATACCCACGCACAAAAGAGCCTTCAGCGTCTGCAACTACTTCTCCTAAAGGCCCATCGCCTTTCAATCGCAAACTAATTCTTTCATTATCTTTCATTGTAGCTGCCAACAAAAGAGCTCCTGTCATGGCTCTGCCCAAAGCAGCACTTGCCAAATGCGAAGTACCATGTTTCTTTGCAGCTTCCTGTACGAGCTTAGTAGTACATAATGCATAAATGCGAACTCCTTCTGCAGTCGCTTTAGTTAATACATCTTCCATAATTAATCGCCTCACATTGTATGAAAATCTTCTGCTAAATTTATTAATATTCATAATAAAATAAGCCCACTAAACTACTGCTAGCGGGCTTGCAACTCAATGCACTAAGAACAGCTTCGCAAAGCTCTTCTATGAAATTAATTATATATCATTCCTAAAAAAAAGGCAACTGCTCAAATGTTATATTTCTTTGAAGAGATTAACCATTTCCATAGCGGTCATAGCACAGTCAACACCTTTATTTCCAGCTTTAGTTCCTGCACGCTCTACTGCCTGCTGTATATTTTCAGTAGTCAATACACCAAAAGCTACCGGTACACCTGTTTGCATACTCACCTGTGCAATTCCCTTAGAAGCCTCTGCACAAACATAATCAAAATGCGGTGTTGCACCGCGAATAACTGCTCCCAAACAAATGACAGCATCATATTTACCGCTCTCAGCCATTTTTTTAGCTGCCATAGGAATTTCAAAAGCACCTGGAACCCAGGCAACCGTAATATCTTCATCAGCAGCTTCATGACGTACTAAACAGTCTACACAGCCGCTAAGCAACTTGCTGGTAATAAATTCATTAAAACGTGCTACAACAACAGCAAACTTCATTCCTTTAGCAGTTAATTTTCCTTCTAAAATATTCATCTAATTTTACCTCCTTAAAATTAAACAACAAATATATCTTATTTATTCTAAAAATAAAATTCAATGCTTACAGC
>CAZQQK010000124.1:0-3592 GCA_964595445.1 uncultured Phascolarctobacterium sp. | reverse complement strand
ACCATAGTCACCTCAAGCCTATGTGGTATTTTCTTGTTTTATATAACGTTTTTAATTTTATAATAAAGGCTCTGTCTCTGCTTTTACCCGCTCCCAGATTACAAACTTTGCTCTGTTAAAACCATTAAAAGTTGTTGCACTTGCAGAAGTATAAGCCCCACAGCAGGGAACCAACAGCAAATCCCCAAACTCTAATGGTACTGTCAGACGTCCCCTAAACATAATATCTAATGAATCACAGCTTGGCCCCGCAAAAGTTGCAGAAACATTTTCAGTCCCATCTTTAAAACTAATCAGTTTAAAATCCCATTGATCAAAAATTATTCCTGAAAAAGTACCATATAAGCCTTCATCTAAAAAATACCATGGTTGACCGCCACGTTCTGTAACACCAATCACACTAGTAATAAGATTAACCGCAGTACCGCAAATATAGCGTCCTGGTTCTGCCCAAATTTCTGTTTCTGGAAAATCCTCATCTAGACGGGCATTTATCTGGAACAGCATTTCTGATAAATTAAATTTTATTTTAGGTTCAGGAATAGGAAATCCCCCACCTATATCTAAAACGTGAAGGTTTACTCCTGCTGCCTGCGATTCTTCAAAAAGCTCCCGCACAATATCTAAAGCATTTAAATATGGATCTGCACTGGTAGTTTGACTGCCAACGTGGAAAGCAATACCCACAATATCAAGACCTGCTTCTTTGGCCTTTAAAATAAGCTTCAGAGCATCCTCTTTGGCTGCACCAAATTTTTTATTTAAATCTACATGAGCAGAAGAATTATCAATACGCAAACGCAAGAGTACCACTGCATCAGGACATTGTTTTTTTATTTTTTCTATTTCACTAACACTATCAAAAGTCATTTTACGCACACCGCAGCTGTTGCAGGCAGTTAAACCAGCTTTAGTTTTTACCGGATTGGCATAAATAAGCCGACTGCCATTTATACCCATATCATAAAGCATATGTATTTCGCCATCAGAAGCAACATCAAAACAAGATCCCATGTCAGCCATAATCCGCAGAATATCTGGATGAGGATTAGCTTTTATTGCATAATGTATCTTTACACGCGGTAGGAACTTTTTCAAGAATCTATAATTCTTCTTTATTTCATCTAAAGAAAGCACTAACAGAGGCGTTGAAAAACGCTCTGCCAACTTTTCTACAGCATCTTGGCTAAGCTGAAAATGCTTTTTGCTCCTCATAATATTTCCCTCACTCCTACAATATTTCTTCTATGATTTTATCACAACAACTCAAAAGTACAATAGCAAAACAGCAGAAAAGTTTATATTTTTAAGGAGAACAATAAAATTTCACAATAATCACATTTTAGAGTAATTTCAGAAGAAATTTTCTTGTTTTTAGCAGAATTTCAATAAAATTTTTCTACATCTTTTTCTTTAATCAAAAAAAAACACGCTGAAACACAACAGTCTCAGCGTGTAAGATTAATAATTATTATTTTTTGGGAGCTTTAATAATATCGCATCCCATATAAGGACGCAGAACCTCAGGAACAACGACACTGCCGTCTTCCTGTTGATAGTTCTCTAAAATAGCAGCAACTGTACGACCTACAGCTACACCACTGCCATTAAGAGTATGGACAAATTCTGGTTTTGATTTAGCATCCCTACGGAAACGGATATTGGCACGGCGTGCTTGGAAATCCAAGAAGTTAGAGCAGGAGGAAATCTCACGATAGCAATTAGCAGCAGGAAGCCATACTTCTAAATCGTAGGTAGTTGCAGAACTGAATCCCAAATCACCACTGCACAAACGCACAACATGATAAGGAAGACCTAACAGCTGTAGTACTTCTTCTGCATCAGAAGTCAGTTTATCAAGTTCAGCCCAAGATTCTTCCGGTTTTGTAAATTTAACAAGTTCAACTTTATTAAATTGATGCATACGAATAAGACCGCGTGTATCACGACCTGCAGCACCAGCCTCAGCACGGAAGCAGGCACTGTAAGCAGTATATTTTAATGGCAGTTCATCCGCACTCAAAATATCATCACGATGATAATTTGTTACAGGCACCTCAGCTGTAGGAATAAGATACATATCACCATTTTCCAACTTATACATATCTTCAGCAAACTTTGGTAATTGTCCTGTTCCCTGCATACTTGCACCATTAACAATAAAAGGTGGGAAAAATTCAGTATAGCCATGTTTTCTTGTATGCACATCAAGGAAGAAGTTGATTACCGCACGCTCTAAACGAGAACCTAAACCTCGATAAAAAACATAACGCGCACCGGAAACCTTAACGCCTCTTTCAAAGTCAAGAATATCTAACCCCTCGCCAATATCCCAATGAGCCTTAGGCTCAAAATTAAATTTAGTAGGCTCACCCCAACTACGAATAATTGGATTGGCACTATCATCTTTGCCTATAGGAACATCCTCTGCAGGAATATTAGGAATTGTAAGCAAAATGTTCTTCAGTTTATCTTCAATTTCTTTCAGCTCTTTATCATCAGCAGCAATCTTATCGCCTAAAGCACGAACAGCAGCCATTTGTTCTTCAGCATTCTGACCAGCTTTTTTCAGCTTGCCGATTTCTTGAGAAGCAGTATTACGCTCTTTTTTTAAAGCCTCTACCTGCTGAGTAATTTCACGACGTTTTTTATCCAATTCCAAAAATTCAGTTAAATCCAAGTTACCATTACGGTTTTTTACGGCTTCTTCAACCAGCTTAGGATTTTCACGGACGAACTTTAAATCTAACATAATTAAGCCTCCAAATCAAATTTATCATAAGCAATATTTTATCACAAAAACTTTACAGAAAAAAGATTTTACTGCAATATCAATATTTAATATTCTATACCTTCATCTCTACGCCCAAGATAACGAATAGCACTAAGTGCAGCTTTTTGTCCCTGTCCTGCTGCCCGATTCACCTGCCATGGCTGACCAGTACAGTCACCACCAGCAAAAACTCCTTCAATATTCGTTTGCGCCTGATCATCAACATAAATACTGCGGCCTCTTATTTCCAACCCAGGCAAAAAGCTGTTAAGTGGATCAGTAGCACGGAATACAAAAGCAGCTTTTACATTATAGAAATCATCTCCTGCTCTTAATCCAGTAACTTTATCGGTTCCAGTAATCTCTGTCGGCTTATCCAATATCACCGTTATATTTTTCTTTTTGGGCGGAATAAATCCAGAATATAAAGGGAAGAAATAAACCTGTTCACATTGCTCTGCCAAATACTCTACTTCATTTAAAGCATCCGATACAGTAGCAATAGCAGCTACTGTCTTATCCCTATATTTTTCTGCATCCACAAGAGCACAATAGCTAACACCCCGGCCAAGGAATTCTTTTTCTCCTGTAAAAAGAGTAGAACGAGAAATTCCTGTAGCTAAAACAACTGAATCAGCAGTATACTCTGCATGTGGAGTGCCAAGAACAAATCCCTCGCCAATTTCTCGTAAAGAAATAATTTTCTCCTGCACAATATCTACATCTGTTTGTTTAAGATGATTCACAAATATATCCATCAATTCACTGCCTGATATATCAGGCAGTCCCATATAATCTGTAATCTGTGCTACACTGCGC
>CAZQQK010000123.1:0-3610 GCA_964595445.1 uncultured Phascolarctobacterium sp. | reverse complement strand
GTTCGTTTGTCTAAAGTTAAAGCAGAACGTGATGCTGCATGGAAAAATGTTGCAGAACTGCCTGAAGGTGAAAAACGTTTAGCAACTGTAAAAGTTCTGCGAATCATTAAAAACAAAGCAAAAAATATTGTTGGTTTGGCTGTTGCTGTTGAGGGTGTTGAAGGTTTTATGCCGGCATCCCATGTTGAACTGCGTCGTGTAGAAGATTTTTCTGGTTATATTGGCAAAGAATTACAGGCTGAAATTATTGAAGTTGACTTAGAGAAAAAACGTATTGTTGTTTCTCGTCGTGATTTGCTGAAAGCTGAAAAAGAAGCTAAACAAAAAGCATGGAAAGAAGCTAAAGAAGCACGTATTGCTGCTGCTAAAGAAGCACGTGCTGCTGCTGAAGAAGCTGCTTATAATTCTGTAGAAGAAGGTCAAGTTTTGCCTGGTAAAGTTGTAAAAGTTGCTGAATTTGGTCTTTTTGTTGAAGTTGGTGAAGGTCTGGTTGGTTTAGTTCATAATACTGAGCTTTCTTGGGATCGTAATGTAAAAGCTGCTGATGTAGCTAAAGAAGGCGATGAAGTTACTGTTCTGGTTAAAAAGATTGACCGTGAAAATAAACGTGTAGCTTTGAGCATTAAAGCTACCCAAGAAGATCCATGGAAAGTAGAAGCAGGTCAATTCCATGTTGGTGACATTGTTGAAGCTGAAGTTGTACGTTTCCTGGCTTTTGGTGCTATCGTAAAATTGAGCGAAAAAGTTGAAGGTTTGGTTCACATTTCTGAAATCGCTCAAGAACGTATTAATAAACCTGATGATGTTCTGGAGATTGGTCAAATCGTTAAAGCTGAAATCATTAAGATGGATCTTGACAGCAAAAAGATTGGTCTGAGCATTTCCAAGGTTAAACGTGATGCTGAGAAAAATGAGTACCGTTCCTATATCGGTAACAAAAAATCTCATCTGAGTCAAAACCTGTCTGAGCAATTGGAAAACTTGGAAAAATAAATTGGAGAATGAGTTATGCAGCGTGCAAAGCGTAAACTGGAGCATATTAAATATGCTTTAGAGTTAGGGCAGGGACCTGCTGTAACACATTTAGCTGACCTTCGTTTTCTGCATAATTGTCTGCCGGAGATTAATCCGGCAGACTTAGATTTATCTGTAACAATCTTAGGCAAACGTCTTCGTTTGCCTTTTTTCATTGATGCTATTACTGGTGGCACTGATGCGGTTACAGATATTAACAGAAAAATAGCAGAGGTAGCTGCTAAGACTGGCATTGGTATGGCAGTAGGTTCACAGTATGGTGCTGTACGTGATAAAAGTGGTATTGCCAGTTATAAAGTTGTTCGTGAAGAATATACGGATGGCCTTGTATTTGCTAATATTAGTGCATTAGCAACACCGTTGCAAGCACAGGCAGCAGTAGATATGCTGCAGGCAGATGCGTTGGAAATTCACCTTAATACAGCCCAGGAATTATGGATGAGTGAAGGTGATAAAGAATATGCTGGTTTATTAGAAAATATGTTGAAAATCAAAGAGTCTTTGAGTGTTCCTGTTATTGTAAAAGAAACAGGATGTGGTATAGCTGCTGAACAGTATCGTTTATTTGCGGAATATGGATTTTCTGCTTTTGATTGTGCTGGCGCTGGCGGAACTAATTTTTCTGCTATAGAAGCAAAACGTCAAAATATAAAATTGAGTGAGGAATTTCTTTCGTGGGGAGTGCCTACATGTTGGAGTTTACTTGATGCGCAGCATATATTAACATCTGACAAGTTATTGCTTGCCAGCGGTGGTATTTATACTGCAGCAGATCTTGTTCGTGCCTTTGCTTTAGGAGCAGATGCTGTTGCTGTAACTGGCCCCATATTGAAATTAATTATGGAGGAAGGTGTAGAGTCTGCTATATCTTTCTTTAATATTCTTTCTGAAGAAATAAAATCTTACCTGTTGCTTTTGGGGTGTAAAACACCATATGCATTAAGAAGGATTCCATTGATTATTACAGGAGATACAAGCAGCTTTATTAAAAATCGAGGATATGATTTGCATAAAATCAGCCAGAAACGGAGAATTTGATATTTTAAGTTAAAAACTAAGAGAGCACTGTAATTTGACTATAACTTTGATGGTCTTATGTCAGTGCTCTCTTTTTGGATAGCAGATGCAATAAATTATTTCTTGTGTTATAATAAAATACGGTGATTGATTTGAAAGAAAAATTATATTATTTAGCTACTGGTTGGCTTACGCTTAGTTTTATATTTTTTATAGTTGAATATTGTACAGATTGGCTTCAGGTTGTTACTTTGGGAGGGCTTGTTGCAGGAGCTTTTATTGAAGGAATTGTTATGATCGCTGGTTTGAAACTTATGAAATTAATAGTTTCTAAAGACTTTTACGCAACTTCCATAAAACAGATACATACATATTATAGTGATTTTATTAAAGCACTTGTTGTTACGGCGGCATTTTCTTTAGAAGGTACTATAACTATCTGCCGCGTTCTTCCTGGATATACGCTTGAATTTAGTTTAGTACATGGAATATTTCTGCTGTTGATTTATCCAATGATTGCTATCTTTATAGAGAAGATTTTGATGGAAAAGGAGCAGGAAAAGCATGGAAATTAAGTTGATTGCCAGTGATATGGATGATACTTTATTGAATAGTAAATGTATTATTTCATTGCGTAATGAAGAAGCTATAAAAAAAGCCATTGCTGCTGGCAAGATTTTTATAATTGCAACTGGCAGAATGTATGTTTCGGTACGTCCTTATGCAGAAAAACTTGGGTTGGATGTTCCTTTGGTTACTTATAATGGAGCTTTGGTTAAAGGTGCTTTAAGCGGCAAAGTTTATTATGAGCATAAGATGAAGTTGGAAACAGCTAATGAAGTGCTTGACTACTGTAAAAAACATGGATATTATGTGCAGCTGTATATTGGAGATAAAATTTTAATTAAGCAGGAAAATATTTGGTCACAGATGTATACGAAAATAAGCGGTGTTCCTACTACTCCCGTTGGTGAGAGTCTTTATCATACAGATGTTTCGCCATATAAAATTCTTGTAATGACAGAAGCAGATGAATTTACAACTGTTTGGAAAAATTTTGCAGAATATTTTAAAGGGAAATTGGATGTTACCAGCTCTAAGGATAATTTTCTTGAGTTGATGGAACCGGGAATTAACAAATGGGAAGCTGTAAAAAATGTTGCTGCTGCTTATGGTGTACAGCCACAGGAAATCATGTGTATTGGTGATTCCAATAATGATATTGTAATGATAGAGAATGCTGGAATAGGCGTGGCGGTAGCAAATGCCAAGGATAATGTTAAGGATAAGGCAAAGATTATTACTGCTTCTAATGATGATGATGGTGTGGCTCTTGTTATAGAAAGTATTTTAACGAAGCAGACTAAAGAATAAGGTATAGAAAAAAGGAGCTGTCAGTTATTGCAGCTCCTTTAATAGTATTATTCAATAAGGATGTGAACCTAATGACAAAAGAAAAATCTTTGTTGGAATATATTCATAATCATGAAAATTTAAATATAAAAAAAGATATAAAAATAAAGATAACTTGCAAGAGGAACATATCCATCAGCATCCA
>CAZQQK010000122.1:0-3641 GCA_964595445.1 uncultured Phascolarctobacterium sp. | reverse complement strand
GAGTATAAATAATTAAGTAATATAATTGTTATATTAGTATTGAGTAAAAAAAATCAGTAAGTATGGAGCCAATGCTTATATTTCAAGCAGATAATAAACTTTTTACGCTGAACTATATCAAAAAAATAATCAGTCTAAAGCAAGACTGATTATTTTTTATTTTAAAAATTTACTAATATCAAATTTTCGTCCCTGCAAAAGACAGTCAATACGTGCTGTAACTACATCATTGTTGCTCAGACTGCGTGCTTTTATTAGGGATTGTTTTACAACAGAAGTCATAAACTCTCTGCCCCAATCATCAAGAATGCCGCAGGCAATGCCACGCGGTAAATCATAGATAGATTCTAAGGCAGCACAGATAATATTTTCGCCCATACCAGGATGCGTATTGAGATAACGCAAAGGAACCAAAAGTGCATCTGGTTCAGCTGTATAGAGCGGCAAATTATTTTCAAACTGCTGCAAAACAATTTGTGAACGTCCTCCACCGTCATATGAAAGCAAATACGGTAGCAAATTTATTTCTTTAGGATGTGCCAACCAATATTCATAAAGCAAAGGCCAAATATCCAAGTCCATTTCATATGCCAAATCACATATCTGATAGTTTATACTGCCATCTTTTATAAGATTAGCTAATATATCGGCTTTCCAATCTTTTGCATAGGCAATTTTTTCACATTCAGCGATTAACAGCTGACATTGATTAAATGTGAGCTGCGAAAGGTTTTGCTCCTCAGCCAACTGCCGCAATGCTGTTGCAAGGCTCAACATATCAAGGATATCTTCCGGCTTTTCTGCCTGCTTTTGTGCCTGCTGCAAAAGGCTGCACAGCATGGAGTAAAGGTCAATGTCTTGAATATTAAAGCTTTCTTCAATCATTTCTATAGGAAAGTGATTGAGAAAGATAAGATAATTACCTATTATCACAACTGCACTCTTATAAAGATTATAAGGCAAAGGCTGCTGTAAAAGCTGCACTAATCTGATTTCTTTAATAAATTTTACAGATAAAGGCGGATATTCTACGTTTATCTCTATGCCGTTTTCCAACAGCCACAAGCGTTCTTCATCTGTACAGCATTTACAGTCAATGACAGCAAATACTTTTCCCCAGCCGCAGGTACAGCGTATAAGCTGCCAAACTTCCTGCTGCGGTGTAAAGTTTGTTAAACGACAGGCATAAAGAAAAGCAAAAGTAAATTCTTCACAATGTGCTAATTTCAGTAAATCTTCCCACAGCTGCGGTTCTGCTGCTTTTATCTTTTCCATACCATGCAAGCCAAACAGCAGTACAGCAAATTTTACCTGTTCGCGGTTTTGTGCATTATAAAAAAAGCGGCGTGCCAATTCATATGCTGTAAGGTTCATATCTTCTGTGCCAAAAGTTTCAACAAATGGATCGCAGTATTCTGCAAAAGCAACGCCTTTTAAAGCTTTGTATAGTTTTGTACTGCTCTGCTGACATGGATTGGCAATATATTCCCGCAGTTCTTTTGCCAGCATACTTGCTGTACGCGAATTTGACTGCATATTCATTGTATAGTAAAAAGCATCTTCTGTACCTAATGGTTTAAAGATAGTAGAAAAACGATCATCGCAGAGTATATTTTCTGTATAGATTCCGTTTTCATCTAAATGATTTATTACATATTGATAAATTGTCTGTTTCATATAATCTGATATTTTCCTTTCAAAGTTATTATAACACAGCAATGCTTTTACGCAAATACTTTCCCACACAAACAAAAACGCTCCTGCCGTTTGGCAGGAGCGTTTTTCAGCTTATTTTACTTAATTCGTTCTATTTAACAGTTCATTAGGAGTTAGTGCCTGAACTTTACTGTATAAAAAATCCCGAATGTTGCGTGTAACAATATAATCTGCTTTTATTCTAGCGGCAGCAGTCATCTGCAAATCATCTTCAAAATCATCACTTTGCATTGCTGCTGCTTTTTTGATGTCATCTGCTTTTAAATCAACAATCGTAAAAATCAAGCACAACTGCTTAATAATTTCTTCTGTTTTTTTAGGTGTTAATTCTTTGCGCAGTATATAAACAATATTAGGTATGGAAACAGCAGCAATATAACCATCAAGCTTCTTTACTTCGCAATACTTCCATACTGCTAAGGAGGCTTCTAAAAACTTTTCTCTTGCACATAAAACATCTAAAATCACATTTGTGTCAATCAAGACCTTCATGTTCAACTATCCTTTCAGCGGATATTTTTTTATCATCATAGTCATGCTGTAAAACTCCTGTCAGTGCATCAGAAAGAAAGGTTACTGTTTTTTCTTTAGATACTAAACGTGCAACTTCACTGCCGTTTTTTAAAATAATAATTTCTTTTCCCATCTGTACAGCCTGTAAATATTTGCCAAAGTTATTTTGTATTTCCGTAGCTGTTGCCGTCAACATTTTTATCCCTCCATTCTTATATTAGCTAATTTTATTTTAGATTATTTTAGCTAATGTGTCAATTTTCATTTTCTAGGCACAAACGAAAACGCTCCTGCCATTTGGCAGGAGCGTTTTCTTACGCACGTTAATTATTTACTAGTTTTAAATTAGAAGCTGAAAGTCAAATCAGCCCAGATGCGTTGATCATTTACTTCTTTATAGAGGTCATCAGTTACTTTAGACTCGGTATCATAATATACTACGGTACCAACAATGTTCTTAGCAAAGGTATAATTAGCACCTACGCCATAACCTTTGAAACCAGTGCCATAGAAAGTATTTGCATCAGTGGTATGTGCTAAATAAGTGCCAGCACCTTGATCATAGTAGTTAGCGAACAAGCCCCAGCTGCCTGCTTTGGAAGCTTCAGCACCTTTGTAGGACAGACCAATTACATAGCCATCATCATCATAGTCATATTCTAATACTTTATCTAAATCTCTATCATTGATGCTTGCATCACCTTTCAGATACATAGCAGACAAAGTCAGGCTGCTGCCAAAGGTATAATCAGCACCAACATACCAGATAGCATCATCAAAACCGCCAGGAATAGTTTCAACAGTCTCTCCGCTAAAAGAAACAGTGCTTCCTTTAGCAATATCTTTATAGTTTACATAACCAGCTTTAACATTTAAAGCATCAAAGTTAGCTGACAGTTCGCCGCCGCAGTAGTTGCCGCCTTCAATATCTGCCTCAACCTCAAATCCTGTATATTTGTTAAAAACAGGAACGGCATCACCAAAAGTCAGTCCATCAGCAGCTTTGCCGGCAAAACCAGTCAATTTAACTTTATCACCATAGGAAACTTCTACGCCGTCAACACGGTTATCATAGATGTTGCCGCCACCGATAACAGCATTGTAACGACCAGCAGTTACGTTCAAGCCGCCCAGTTTACCTTCAACATAAGCACGTTGGAAAGAAGTATCTTCATCACCGTTGTCATTGCCAAAATCTTGGATGTTTTGGATCATGCCGGTGTAAGTCCAGTCATCATTAACTTGACCTTTTACCCAAATACGGGAACGCAAGTCATTATCATAGTTGCCAGCATTAGGCTCGCTGTCTTTGCTCATGTATTTATAACGAACTTCACCGGTAACTTTTACGTTGTCAGCTTTTTTCTCCAGGTTTGCTACGCGAACTCCCAGGTTGTCCAGTTCGTCTGCAA
>CAZQQK010000121.1:0-3697 GCA_964595445.1 uncultured Phascolarctobacterium sp. | reverse complement strand
GTCTTTGTCAGTACAGAAACAATATTTTTATCTGTAAGTCCATTTGTAACTCTGCTGAAAGTCAAAGAATCCATATCATAAGCATAAATTCCTATATTATTTTCAACAACAATTGACCAGCGTGCAGCTTCCTGTTCTTCTTCAGTAGGTTTAGACATCATGCTGATTTCCCAATCCATACCTTGCTTTTGTACAGGCTGTTCGGCAGCAAAAGCAACAGAAACTGATAAACAAGTTAATATCATCGCAAGCAATAATAGTAATTTTTTCATATAAACATCTCTCCTTTATCTTTTAAACATATTAATCAGTATACTATATTCTACTACTTAGTTCAAATTTTTCACTATCCGTATAAGACTTTCCCTAGAAAGGTGCTGAAGTGTATAATAGTTAGCTCCCATAGCAGCTGCCATCTTTTTTGCAATTCCTAATTTGATAAAATCTGACTCTGTATCAATCACAACAGAAGTTATTTTGGCTTTATTAATCTTTTCAGCTATATTAACAGCAGCAGCTATAGGATCTTTTTCTCCTAAATCTACAGCATTAGCACGACCATCTGTTACTAAAATCAAAATAGGCTCCAGTTCACTATCGCGTTTATTCAAAACAGCAAGTGTCTGCAAAGAAAGAGCCAAACCATCAGCTAACGGTGTCTTACCTCCTGTAGGCATAGCAGCTAACCGTTTCTGTGCCATATCAACACTGCGTGTAATCGGCAAAAGCACTTCTGCTTTATTTCGACGAAAAGCTATCATACCTACACGATCTCGTTTTTGATAAGCCTCCTGCAGCATATAGAAAATCGCACCCTTAACGGCACGCATACGCTCACGAGCCCCCATAGAACCGCTAGCATCTACAGCAAAAAGAAATGTATTCCCTATACGTTTTTCACGTACCTTTTGACGCAAATCTTCTTCCCGTATATTCAAAGCACAGCCATTAGTTTCGCGTATTCTTTGATAAGGGGCAGCTGCACGAATTGTAGCATCAAAAGCCAAATCATCAACCTTAACTTTTGGCAGTTCAGCTCTTACATAACGCCCTTGTTTAAGATCTGTTTTAGTAACGCTGCGTTTACCGCTTCCACGACGTATATTCCTGTCCTTACCAAGATCTAGCAGCATTTTAGGCAGACAAAAATTCTTATCTATATCTGCAATCTGCTCATCTGGTGCAAGCTGGTCATTTTGCTGCGGCTTACTATCGTTATCATTATCCTGATGACCATCATTATTATCACCAGTATTATCTTCATGTTCATCAGCAGAATTATCTAACGGCGGAGGCGGCAGAGAGTTATCATTTTCATCGATTTCGTCAGAATTATCTTCAGCCTGCTCTTCTTCCTCGTTCTGCTCGTCATCTTGAGTTTCCTGTTCTTCAGGCTGTTGCTCCGGAGGCTTACGCATACGATGCGGCAGAACAAATTGCGCTGCACACTCTAAATCTTTAGGCAAAACATAAGCTCTTCCAGCTAAAGCAGCAATTGCTCTGGCTGCTTCCAATAAATATATTTCTGCTCTATGACCAGCACAAAAAGCCTGCGTACACATCTGTGCTGTTAAAATCAACATTGCTTCAGATATTTCAACCTGAGACAAAAGCATTACAGCCTTAGTTACCTTATCTGCTAACTCTTTTGTTTTATCTGCATATAAACTACGAAAAGCTTTAGTATCTGTAGCATACGCTAAAGCACGTTTTACAATTTCCACACGCTGCTCTATATCCATAATTGCCTGTACATCAACATACATACCAAAGCGATCCAAAATATGTGATGGCAGAACCCCTTCCTGCGGATTCATTGTGGCTAGAACATTAGTATGTACTGCATGAGTGTAACTTATTCCATCACGCTCAACATTATTCACTCCTGCTAAATTAGCATCTAAAACAGCAGTAAGCAATTCTGTCCTTAAAAGATTTACCTCATCAATATATAGAATATTATCATTAGAACGTGCTAATATTCCAGGAGAAAAGCGTTTCTCCCCCTTACTCACAGCATATTCAATATCAATGCTTCCGAAAAGCATATCTTCCGTTACGTTTAAAGGCAGTGTCAAAAAACATTTCTCTCCTGTAAGTTCCTGTACACTGCGTGCCAGCACAGATTTTGCAGTTCCTTTAACACCGCCTATAAGCAAACCTCCAGCCTTAGGATTTACTAAAGCTATCAACAAAGCCTGCTTCACCTGTTCCTGCCCGACAACGGCAGTAAAAGGAAAAATCATATCTTTACGCATAGCCATACTCCTTAGGCTTCCGCATCAAGAAAGCTTTCTACCTTGCTCCAATCAAGTTCGCCTTCTTCAAAAGGACGACGGCGCATACGATGCGGCAGTACTAATTTAGCAGACTGCTTCAAATCAGCTATAGACACTTCACTGTTTCCGTTAAAAGCAGCTATAGTCAAAGCTGTTTTTATTACTGTAATATCAGCACGATGTCCATCAACCCCCAACTCCACCGCTAATTTTGCTACAATTTCCAATAATTTGTCATTAATACTAACATTAGGGAGCAGATTACCTGCCTGTACAATTTTAGCAGCTAGGTTTTCCTGTTCTTCCTGATATTGAGCAATAAAAGCTTCTGCATTCTGTTCATAAGCAAGACGACGTTTAATAACCTCTACACGCTGCAAGGGATCATGTTCACCTGTAACCACAACACTTAAACCAAAGCGATCTAGCAACTGCGGTCTAATATCGCCTTCCTCAGGATTCATTGTACCAACCAATACAAAACGTGCTGGATGTGAATAGGATACACCTTCACGTTCTACGGTATTAATTCCCATAGCAGCTGCATCCAGCAAAACATCTACAACATGGTCATCAAGCAAATTTATTTCATCTACATAAAGAATATTTCTGTTAGCCTGTGCCAAAATTCCAGCTTCAAATTTTTTCTCACCATGTTTAATAGCATGTTCAATATCCAGCGTTCCTACAACACGGTCTTCAGTAGCACTTACAGGAAGCTCCACAACACGCATTCTGATAGTTTCTTCAATCAACTGATTTTCTTTCAGCAATGAAACACAATCATCACACAACTGACTGCTGTTAGCTGGATCACAGTGAAATTTACAGCCATGTACAGCAGACATCGGCGGCAGCAGCTCTGCCAAAGCTCTTACCGCTGTAGACTTGGCTGTTCCCTTTTCACCTTTTATGAGAACACCACCCAAAGCAGGATTAATAACGTTTAAAATCAAAGAAAGTTTCATATCTTCCTGTCCAACAATTGCAGTAAAAGGATATACAGCAGCACGTTTCATTTATATTCCTCCATATCATATTGATATATTTTCTCAGAAAAATTTTGGTTTCATTATAAACTATCTACTAGGTATATCCTCAAGTGTTATTTTAATTCTTATTAGTGTTTTTCGTGCCTTTTACTGTTCTTTTTTACTTCTAGTGTTTCTGTGCACTTGTATTTTGAAAGCCGATTTGAGTCCAAAATACAAGTGGCTAGCACTCAACAAGAAAAATACCGTCCGCATTACCTCTTTTGATTGCATAATTTCAAGAAGTATACAACATTTTCACATAAAGATAACCCATGTTTCACTCCAAAAAAAATGAAACATGGGCTTTACTAAAAATCAAAATATATTTATAAAATTTATTCAACTCATTATTATTTAAAAGCTTCGTTCATAAGTAAACAATAC
>CAZQQK010000120.1:0-4002 GCA_964595445.1 uncultured Phascolarctobacterium sp. | reverse complement strand
GTATTCTACGAGTTACGTTGTTTTTTCTTGACTTTATAAAAATTTTAGCTATAATAAAAACGAGTACTGAAAAACATAAAATCAGTACTTTGGTAAGAAGGTGTAAATATGGAAACAAGAGTAGCAGAAGCAGTTTTAGAAGAAATTAGGATACATGGTTTTAAATTTACTATGGATGATGTTACAGCAAGACTGCATATGAGTAAAAGTTCTTTGTATAAGCTTGTTGGTTCTAAAGACAAATTAGTTCATGATTTGATAAGTTGGATTAAAGATGATTTTGAAGGTCAGAAAAAACAGGTACTTTTATCAACTTTAGACAGATATAGTAAAATTAATCGTCTTATTGAAATTTATGTTGCTATTTTTCGCCCCTTTAACAACAATGTATATAAAGAAATTAAATTATTTTATCCAGAAGAATGGGAACGTTGGCAAAAGTGTCAGGAAGAAAATATTGATTGTATTTTAGATTTACTAAAAGAAGGTATTGCTGAAAATGAATTTAAGCCAGTTAATATTCATGTTGTACGGCAGATTGTTTTGCATGCAGCTGTTGCAATGACAGATTATGATTTTTTGCAGCAAAGCAATCTATCTTATTTTGATGCTTTAAAACAATTTAGTGATATAATCTTTTTTGGAGTAAAAAAATAGCTGCAAAGGTTTGGTTTTTTTGAGCCAAACCTAAAATTTTAGATAATTGAGTACTGAAAAATCATAAAATAGTACTGGAGGTATAATCGTGAAGAAGAATATTCCATTAATTATATTAGGAAGTGTTTTGCTGATGTTTATATTAATATTTATTACTATGCAGAAGCAAACACAGGCTAAAGAAGAAAATTGGGGGATGGCAGATGCTAAAGAGGTTAATATTAATCCTAAGGTGTCAGGGCGTATTATTAAAATTTGTGTTGAAGAAGGTTTTGCTGTAAAGCAGGGAGATATTTTAGCTTACTTGGATAAGGATTCGCAAAATATAGAGAGAACTCAGACGCAGGCTGCTTTAGCTGCACAGATTGCTCAACTTGAACAAACGAATATAACAGCACAGAATAATCAGCAGGTACTTAATGCAAACTTACAGAAAGCAGAAGCGGATTTAGTTACAGCTCAAAATGATGAACAGCGTTATAGTAGATTACTAAAGAAAAATGCTGTTTCACAGCAGTTATATGAAAACTATGCTAACAAGCTGCAAGCGGCACAATCTGCTTATGACAGTGCCAAAGCTAATATGCTGCAAAATGATGTAAATAAGTCATTGCTTGTAATGCGGCAGAAACAGATTAATGAAATACAAGGAAAATTGGCAAGTGTTGAGCTTTCTGAGAATGAAGCTGTTATCAGAGCACCGTTTTCTGGCATTATCACTAAAAAATATTTAGAAGAAGGAGCTTTAGTATCTCCCACTATTCCCATATTCTCTTTGCAAGACAGCAATGATAACTGGGTTAATTTTAAAATTAAGGAAACAGATCTTGAAAAATACAAAATTGGACAAGCAATAAAATTACGTGGACGTAATAATTCATTAATTCTAAAAGGAAAAATTGTTGCTGTAAGCCGTAAACCTGATTATGCTACTATAAAAGCTACAAATGAACGTGGTGAAAAAGACATTGTTTCTTTTAATTTAAAAGTACAGGTTAATGATGAACGTTTATGGCCTGGAATGCGTTTTTGTTTGGAATAGCAGCTTGGAGGAGTAAAAATGCAGATGATTTGGCAGTATATATTACAGAAAAGATATATGCTGTTGTTTATTATGAGTATAATTATTGGATATACACTGCTTTTTGGTGGTTTATTTGCTGAGAACTTAGTAAAGCACGTTCCTGTAGCAGTATGCAATCTTGATGGAGCAAATGACAGCCGAATGTTGGTGCAAATGCTGACAGAAAGTAATGAAATAAATGTTAGTTTTCAGCCAACATCTGCTGAAGATGCTGAAACTTTATTAAAGAATGAAGAAATTCGGGCAGTTATAGTTATACCAAATAACTTTTCGCGTCAGTTGGAGACTGTAAAAAGCAGTAATGTTCAATTGTTGTTGAATAATAGTAATACGATTCTAGGTACTGTGGCTTTAAACGGAGTCAATGAAGTTATATCTGTATATAACAACCAAATTTTGGAACAGAAAATTATAACAGCAGGAGTCGAAACATTGAAAGCCGAATCACCGCTGATAACTCTTTCATCAAGAATACTATATAATTCTACTGGCGGATATATTGATTTTTTTCTTCCCCTACTGATTATGCATAGTATACAAATAGCCATTGTATTTGTTTTAGCACCTATGGTTTGTCAAAAAAAGTTAAACTTAATACAAATAGGATTAAAAAGAAGTTTCCAATATATAGTTATTTGGACATTGGCTATATTCTGCATTGCTATTATAGACTTAATTTTAGCTGCTGAAATTTTTTCTATGCAGCTACATTTTTCTTTAACTTTATTCGTTATACTTTTTGCTTTTATATTATGTATGCTTGCATTTGCTTTGATGATTGGAATATGGATAACAAAACCACAGATTTGTATTACAGCAACCTTATTTTATATAATGCCTTCAATTGTTTTTACGGGTGGTATGTGGCCACGCAGTTCTATGGATAATATCAGCTTCTTTTTATCATACATTATGCCGCTTGGTTATACTGCAGAACCTGTACGTGATTTGTTGCTGCACAGCCAAACACCTTTATTTAAAGAAGCCTTGTTTGGACTTGGAAGTTTAGCAATGCTGTTTTTAATTCTTGCTTGTTTAGGTTTACGTTTTTATGAAAGGAACAGAACTTATGCTGAAAAGTATGTGTGAAGAATTAAAATTGCTTGTAAAAAATAACTTTTTAGCTTTGATAGTTATCTTATTGGCAGCTTTACTTTATACACTATTAATAGGGAATCTATATAAAGGCGGTATAATACAGAATATACCAGTAGCTGTTTGTGACTTGGATAATAGCGCTTACAGCCGTCAGCTTGTACAGGCAGTTAGCGAAGCAGATCAATATGATGTGCGTTACTTATATAATGAAGAAAAAACAGCTTTAGATGCTTTGGAACAAAAAAAGGCAGAACTTATTCTTGTTATTCCGCCGAATTTTAGTCAAAACATAGTTAGTGGTAAGAGCGTAAATGTTAACTATGTTGTTGATGGAACAAATGCTTTACACAGTGGTTATGCAAGATTACCAATGCAGCTTGTTATAGGAAGTTTTAATGCTGATATTA
This sequence comes from uncultured Phascolarctobacterium sp., assembly GCA_964595445.1. GTDB lineage: Bacteria > Bacillota > Negativicutes > Acidaminococcales > Acidaminococcaceae > Phascolarctobacterium_A. The sequence goes on along the minus strand of CAZQQK010000120.1, from coordinate 756 downwards.
AAAAGCAGTTTTATTTAACTCGTGCTGTCCCCTATTTACCAGTTCAAGCAGTACAGCTTAGTATACGTGTTATGCAAAATAGTACCAAAAATTATGCAGAGTTTTATTTATACGGTATTTTATTAGCAGCAGCACAGTTTGGTACAATGCTGGTTTTTGGTTATTCTATATTTCGTGATAAAAAACGTAAACAACCATTAAAAAATAGATTATTGTTATGGTCAGCAAAAGGCGTTTTATATCTTATATTATCACTGATTGGTATTCTCTTAGGATGTTTGGTTATTTTATCAATTTGGCAGCTGCCATTACAGGCACCGATAATGCCTTTATTGTTAATTTTTATTTGTTTCGTTTCTTCTATTATGGGTATAAGTGGATTTATAGCTTTGTTATGTAAGAATGAATTAATTTTTACTCAATGCATTGCTTTATATACACTCCCATCTTTTTTGCTTGCCGGTTATATTTGGCCGGAACTGGGAATGATTTTGCCTGTAAAAATTTTATCTTATTGTTTACCGCTGCATTACATACTTAATGATTTTCGTAATTTGGCAATTAATACTTATTCTGTTAATTTATGGATTCATTGCGGACAACTGCTGTTTATTGGTATTTTATTGTTTATTATTGACGTTGTTTATGAACAGCGATTGAATAATGATTGATGAATTTGCTAAGCAGCAGAAAATTAAATAAAAAAATTAATTAAAAGGCTGTTAATCTGTGTAAATGTACAAATTGACAGTCTTT
>CAZQQK010000119.1:0-4119 GCA_964595445.1 uncultured Phascolarctobacterium sp. | reverse complement strand
CATATAGATAAAAATACAATTATATACATTCCTGCTAATACTAATAAAATTACATATTTAAATTATTATTCTGATATTACCGATATTAAAGCAGAACAGTTACCCTTATGTTTTCTATTGACAGATATTCTTGGTAAGTTTGACACAGAACGCTATACTTACGAAGAACTTGCTACCAACAGTATTATGTATACCGGAGGTATTTCATCTAATGTACGTGCTTATAGCGAAGCAGAATCTGCCGAAAAATATAAGATTTACTTTTCTATTAAAGCTAAATGTCTTACAGAAAATCTAAATCAAACCTTAGATATTTTACAAGCTTTATCACTTGAAAGTAAATTTGAAAACAAAGCACGATTTAAAGAACTTATCAGTGAAATAAAAACTGATTGGGATAACAATTTCTTTAATCAAGGACAAACGATTGCTATTATGCGACTTTATTCCTACTGTGCTGCAGCACCACGTGTCAATGAACAGGATGAATTTACTTATTACCAATTCTTAAAAAACTTATTAGATAATTTTGATGAAGAATATTCTAATGTTTTGCTGCAATTACAGCAACTACTTAAAAGATTCTTCCAAAAAACAAAATATCTATTAACTTATTCTTGTGATGCAGAAGATAAAATGATTGTACGTCAGCAAACTTTAAATTTACTGGAAAAATTTTCAGAAACTGTGATTGGTGAAAATCCGGATATATTGCCAATACCTGAAATCAATGAAGCAATTACTACATCTGGAAAAGTACAATATGTTGTAGCTGGCGGGAACTTTGCTAAATACGGACATAAATATGTAGGTGCAATGGCTGTTCTAGAAACCATTTTACGCTATGAGTATTTATGGACTAAAATTCGTATACAAGGCGGTGCTTATGGAGCAAATGCGAGATTTGAGATTAACGGCTTAGGAATGTTTGCTTCTTATAGAGATCCTCAATTATCTAAATCTTTAAAGGCTTATAATGAGCTTGCTGCTTGGTTGAAAAATATAAATTTCTCAGCACGAGAATTGGATAAATATGTTATTGGTACAATTAGCTCTATGGATATTCCTTTAACTAACACTATGCGTATGGACAAAACTGCTATAAATTATTTAAAGCAGATACCTGATTCATTGCGTCAACGTATACGTAATGAAGTACTTAATGTAACTAATGAAGATTTACAGAAGTTGGGAAGAGTAGTGGAGGATATGCTTAGCGATGGCTTAATTTGCGTAGTTGGCGGTAATCAGGTCATTGAAGCAAATAAAGAATTGTTCAATAAAATTATTAGTGCGTAAATATAAGCTAATAAAAGTAAATAAAAAAGAGCGGTATTACCAAATTTTTCTAAAAGTAATACCACTCTTTTTCTTTATCGGCAGAGATGTTTCCGTCTTTTATTATGTCATAAAATTTATATCAATCTAATTCGTTATTCTGAGCTTTTGTAATAAGTTTTTTATATGTTTTATATACTATATCATTGTAACAGGTCAAAATAATATTCATACCGTAATCATTATTGTTATTCAACCATTCGCTGCAAGTAAGTAAAGCTATTCGTGATGCTTCATCTACAGGATATTTATAAACACCGGTTGATATTGCAGGAAAAGCAATACTATGCAGGTGGTGTTTTTTGGCAATATCTAAGCAATTTTTATAACAATTGGCAAGCTCAAAACGTTGCTTTAGATCATTGTTGTAAATAGGTCCAACGGTATGAATTACATAACTTGCAGGTAAGTTATATCCAAAAGTTATTTTTGCTTCGCCTGTATTGCAGCCTCCTAAATCACGACATTCTTCTAATAAGGCAGAACCTGCTGCTTTATGAATAGCACCATCAACTCCACCGCCACCAAGCAAACTTTTGTTAGCAGCATTTACTACAGCATCACAATCTAATGTAGTAATATCACCGTACCATACAGAAATGGCATTCTGTTGTTTATTTTTTTTCGCATCATCTAATAGTTCAGCAATCATTTTATTCTGAATGTTAAAGGGATACGGCGAAGCTGGATTAAAGATAATACCTGCGATATTATTCATTAATAATATCGCTTCAAAATAGTTAATAAGAGGTCTGCTGATTGTGGGGCAGGAGTCTCCGTGAGCATAAGCTTCTAAACTACTAAAAGCAGTTACATATTCCAATCCGTTTTCAGTAGTTTGTGTTTGTAACAACAATTGATTTTCTTGTTGTTCAGCTACAGGTATTATAACATCTGAGCCTTCTTGTAGAATTAAGCTAACAGCATGAAGTAATTTTATTAAGTTTGCTTCATTTTGGTTTTTAGCGAAAAAATATTGAGCATTAGCAATAATGTCTGTTGTTGGATGTAAGCACATAAGTACAACTCTCCTTTTTTATATTATAGCCATCTATTATAGTATATATTAAAAAAAGCAACTCTGTAAAGAGCTGCTTTAATAGAATAGACGTAATAATGACGTCATTTTACATTCAATTTACATTCATTTTATTTAGAGCATCCTGAATACAGAAATTACTTTACCTAAAACTTGAATGTTATCAGAGCCAACAATTGGTTTATATTTATCATTTTCAGGCTGCAGACGAACACTACGCAGTTCTCTAAAATAACGCTTTACTGTAGTTTCTTCACCATCAATTAAAGCAACGACAATATCACCATTGTTTGCGAAATTTTGCTTACGTGCAATAATATAATCATGATCCAGAATACCAGCATTAATCATGCTGTCTCCAGAAACAGACAACATAAACACATCATCGTCACAACCGATAAGATCTCTAGGAATAGGATAGGTCTCTTCAATATTTTCTACTGCTAAAATTGGTACTCCTGCAGTTACTTTACCGACAAAAGGTACAGGAACTAATAGTTTATTTCTCCAAGCATCTCCTTCGCTCATAAGTTCTAAAGCACGTGGTTTAGCTGCATCACGCTGAATGAAACCATATTCTTGAAGTTTTTTTAAATGATTATGTACACTCGCACTTGATGACAAACCAACTGCAAGACCAATTTCACGTACTGCAGGAGGATAACCTTTATGATTAATAAAAGTGCGTACAAATTTAAGTATATTACGCTGTCTTTCAGAAAGCATATCTTCTGTATAGTTACCATCAAAATCTGGTGGAAGTGCTTTTCTTCTTCCCATGATAGAACCTCCAATCATGTGTTTATATATAGTTTACAGTAATTATAACAGATAAAAAAAGTTTCGTCAAACAATAGTGCGAATTTAGTATTATTTAAGCGAAAATAACTAGTAATTTATAAGATAATTTACTGTAATAACACAAAAGAAGCCTAAGTTAAACTTAGACTTCTTCTGCTATTATAGTTATTTATAGTGTAGCTCTTTTTTATAAAACGAGATGGTGAAACTCGCTGTGCAAAAGCTAAACTATAAATAAGAAAAATAACCAACTACGTCCGATAATATATATTATGTTAAATTTTCTGCTTTTTTAAAGAAGTAGATTCTAATTACAAAGGTAATTTATCGTACATCTAGAACTGCCATTGATTAATCAAGTCATTTAGATATGCACTCTCATGAAAAGTATCATTTTTTACAAAAAATAATATCTTGACTATATCATTTTTTGCATCTAACTGTAAAGTTCCTTGAAAATTATTGTCTTCAAAAAGAGAATATTTTCCATCAATATAAATATTAACTGCATCTTTGGCAAATCTAGTTCGGTAACTGTAATCATTAAATGTAAAATAAGAACTATCTATGCCTTTAAGTCGTTGTAAAGTTTCTTTTATAAGAATTTCCGTTTTTATTTTATCAACTGTTGGTGTAAATATAGCTTCTTTAAGATCATTATCCTTGACCTTTATACTGCCTGTCAATAAGAAAACATCTATTTTAGAGATTACTTTACTTTTATCAACAATAGCTTCTTGTCCTAAATCTGTATTAATCTCTTTTATTGGAGTATCAATATTGAAAAGAACTTTGTTGAATTTTATTTCTTGTATAAAATTACGCAGTGTATTTAACGATGACGAATAAGTTAAACTGCCGCTTGCTTCTGGCTCATCAAAATTAATTTGTCCATAAAACCAGTCCTGCGGTAATTCTATATTTTTTCTTAAAATATTATC
>CAZQQK010000118.1:0-4189 GCA_964595445.1 uncultured Phascolarctobacterium sp. | reverse complement strand
GTAAGTGACGATAAAACAAATTATTCAATAAATAAGATTTGCCACATCTGCGAATACCAGTAATAACTTTAATAAGTCCGTTGTTTTTCCTTTTTATCAATTTATCCAAATAAAAATCTCTGCGAATCTCCATCTTAAAACCTCTATACGAAAGATTTTTGCAACTTGTTGCATTTTTCTATTTCACCATTGACAATGGATGAAAAATCAATAAAATATTGCAAATGCTATATGATACTTGCAATTCCAAGATGTGTGCTGAACAATATATATAAACCACGAAAATATGGTAAAGCATTTTTTGCAAGCTTTTTTGGGCGAACAAAAAAGCTTTATTTTGCTTACTTTTGTAAAAGTAAGTGCCTTTCTTCCAGATTCTTTGGGCACACAAAGAATCTGCCTAAAGCTTACGCTCACGCCAAAGCTTCATTGACACCAATAATTCTTTCTTCTATAATATAAACAAAGAGAGAAACCTGACAGTCGCGAGTCAGTCCTCTCCAATTAGTTCTTTTATTGAGAAAGGCTGCTTACGACTGGTTAGGCAGTCTTTTTTATTGCTCTTTTACTTGCGTAACCTAACAATACTTATGACAACAGTCACGATTCCTACTGCTAATATCCCCAACCGTATCATCAAGGACATTGCTTCGTACACGCTCATGTTACCACCCCCTTGCGGAGGAAGACCAACCTGCCAGATTTCTCTCATTACTATTTCTAACACTTTGTTCATTTTACGACAAGGTGTTTTATTTTGTTATACTAATATACTATATCTCACTAATAATCCTTTAGTAAAAATATCGTTTATATTTAATGCCAATAGCAATTATATATTTGTATACCTCTTGGCATACCAATAAACTGTACATCAAACTTCAAACTAGTATCAACTGTGCTAGAAGCGTTATGCAGTCTAAAACTTAACTGCCATCCATTATTTAAATACATCTCTATGGTCGTTGTACTATTAGATTTAAATCTTATATCAACAAGTTCTGTTGGTAATTTTACTTTTATCAACTTCAATATAGATTGTTTAGTTTTACTTGTTTTTACCTTTGTGCCATCTACTACACCCTCACTTCGCCAGGAAAATCCCAGCATAATTTCATGATGTAGTAATCTTATAACACAATTGCCCCCCGTCAAGGGATATTTTCAGGCATGGTTATACCCTGTAAAACTTTTTTTCAGGCAGCCTGCACTTTTACGTTCTTTTTCACAGGCAGCCTTAACCCCTCACTCCCTCGTTCTTTCGCTGCAATGCCAAATTTTTACGCACATTCTCCCACAAATCCTCAAACCGTTCCCCCAGTGCCTCAGATAACAGCACCAGTGTGTAAAGTGAAGCACTCACCTCGCCTTTTTCTATCATCCGCAAAGAACGCAGTGAAACCCCTGCCCTAACAGCCAAATCTTCTTGGCGGATGTGCTTATCTTTGCGCAGCGAAACAATATATTCGCCAACGCATCTTGCCATTAAAGTTCTGTATTCTTTCATGTAACGCCCTCCTTTTGCTATTAAGGGTATTACAGAAAAAGCTTTATATCGCTAAATCGGCAACAACTTGCCTATATAAAACCTTGAAACGCCAACGCAGATAAATTTCTTCAAAGTTTTGGCTATCGATAGCACAAACTTGTAAAATTTTTAAGTTTGTGCTATGCTTAACTCTCCCTCAACGGCAACTTACTGCCTTTTTCAGAATTTTATTGAGATTTACTGCTATAATATAATTATCAGACCTGATGAAATACAGTACAGAATTCTGTCATAAAAAGCAGAAAGGACTTGAACGATATTAAGAAAACTAACTGCCGCAGGCAGAAGAACTCGTTCACTCTCACACAACTCAAAGAGCTTATCACTGCTGCCCAAGAGGGAAATCAGCAGGCTATTGACAGCCTTTGCCAAGCTTTTAAACCGTTAATTTACAAGGAGGCTTTGCGTCAAAGTATCAGCAGTGCTTTGGGCGAAGATGCCATAAATACTGCCTGGCTCATTTTTCTGGAATTTATCAGTAAATACAACGGCCGCGATTATGCACATCTTCCGGGGCTTATTCAGTGTCATCTGCGTTATGAACTGCTGCATAAATTAAGCAGACATTCTTCCGCAACAGACTGTTTATCTTTGGACAGTGCTGCCGAAAAAGGGCAGCTGCCGCAGCTTGCAGATAGTGCGGATATTGCCGCCGGTGTTGAAAACAGGGAGCTTTTAAAAAATGCTATGCAGTCGCTTACTGCCAGACAGCGTGAAATTATCGAGGCTGTGCATTTCAAGGATATATCTTTGCAAGCTTACAGCAAGCTGCATAAGGTGAGTTATAAAACACTTTATCTGCATCATCAAAGAGGTATTAACAAGTTAAAACAACTTTTAGGTTAAAATTTTTACAGCGTTCTGCTTAGTGCAGGACGCTTTTTTTACTTTCTGCTTACGTAACTATTTACTGTAACCTATATTTAGAACAAGGAAGCAAAAGCTTTGCTTTTGCATGAAGAGTGCCAGAAAAAATGAAAGAGAAAAAATTAACAAAAAAGAGAAAGAAAAAAGAATCTCACTATATTAATGGCAAAAAAGAGCAATTTTTATACCCATACAAAAAATTTTATGGTATATGGGTATAAAAACAGCTGCAAAATGTCATTAGTATAGTGAGAGGCAAAATCACCTGTTTTGCAGGTGCAAGCCTTGTGCATGAACACCTATTCCGGATATGGCAAGTAATGTGTTAAAGACAGCGGCAGAGCTGCTGTTGATTTGAAGCAAAGGAGCTGAAAAAATGCTGGTAGCAAATCCCTTACAGATTACGCACGAGCAGCTGCGTGTTTTGGCACGGCAGGCAAAGGGCAGTATCAAACATATTTATCTGCATTGGACGGCAGGGCGTTATGGACAGGCTTTTGATGATTATCATCTGAATATTGATGAGCATGGTGAAATTTACCAAACTTGCAGCCGCCTTACGGATTACAAAGCACATACCTGGCAGCGCAACAGCGGCAGTATCGGTATTGCCCTCTGCTGTGCTTACGGAGCAATTTTGAACTGCCAGTGGCAGCCAATCTATACGGTCTATCCGCCTACTGTGCAGCAAATCAATCAAATGGCTCTGGTTACTGCCATTCTCTGCCAAGAGCTGGAGCTGGAAATTTCCTTTGCCAGCGTAAAGACGCACGCAGAAGTTGCTCTTATTGATGGCTATGGCCCAGGGCAAAATGACCCTGATATGCGTTGGGATTTAATCGCACTCAGCGGTCTGCCCCAAACACGCAGTCTTCGCCCCGGTGGTTATCTGCTGCGGGAGAAGGCATTGGAATACAGCCGCTATTTTGAGCAGAGCAGCATCCTGCCGTTGCCGCCGCTACAAGAGCAGTTACTGCTCGCAGCCTGATATTTACTAAGAAAAGGAGAAAAAAACATGGCAACTATTGACAAAGAACTTCTTAAACGCAGTATGATTATCAACATTGAAAACGGTGTCGATGAAAACGGACAAACTAAATACAAAGCAAAAACCTTTAACGGTATCAAAGAGGAAGCCTCTCTGGAGAATATCCATGCCGTTGGTACTGCAGTAGGCGGTTTGCTGGATGCTGCGGTAAAAGACATTGAACTCAGCGAAAAGAGTGCCTTAAACGAGCAGGAATAAACCTGCACTTGGGGGAGAAAAACTTCTCCCCCTCAATCATTACAAAAAAGGAGCATGAAAATTATGGAAAAAACTTTGCAAATGGTCTTTAAAACTGAACAGGGTACTAAAAAAGTTATCAGTATTTCTGATGTCAAAAGCGATTTAAACTTGGAACAGGTGCAGCCTGTTATGCAGCTTTTGGTGGATAAGGACGTTTTCGCCACTGCCGCAGGCAAACTTACTGAACCTGTGGAAGCACGCTACGTCAACCGTGAAGTTACTGCTTTAGTCTAAGCAGAACGCAAAAAGGGCAGTGCAAACGCACTGCCCTAATTTCAAAAATATTTGCACCAAGGAGGAAGCTATGGATTTAGATAAGCTTTTAGCCGCAGCAGCGGATTATGGTTTTCCGATGCTCGTCAGCTCGTATCTGCTTGTCCGCATGGAAGGCAGGATAGAAAAGCTAAGTGCGAACATCGACAGCCTCACCCATGTGCTGCAGGAAAAACTGGCTGCGCTGGAGGATAAATATAATCCGGTTACAG
>CAZQQK010000117.1:0-4214 GCA_964595445.1 uncultured Phascolarctobacterium sp. | reverse complement strand
GTATAATAGTATGCTGATTTTATGTTATAATTATAATATAACAATAGATTAGAGAGGTGAAACTTGTGCAGATATTGCCAGGGGCAGAATCATTTTTATTAAGAGGCGAAAATAAAAAAGCGATATTATTGCTGCATGGTTATACTGGAACACCATCAGAAATGCGTCCGTTGGGAAATTATCTGCACTCTTTGGGTTATACTGTATCTTGTGTACGCCTTCCAGGTCATGGTACAAGTGTGGCTGATTTGGAGCTAACTACGGCGGCAGATTGGTATAATATTGCCAGAAATGAATGTGAGCAATTATTAAATGATTATTCCTGTGTATATATTGCCGGTTTATCTATGGGGGGACTTTTAGCGATTAAATTAGCTGCTTACTTACCTGTAAAAAAAGCAGTTTTTATTGCTGCTCCTATTTTTGTTCAAGACAAGCGTACGCCTTTTTTACCATTGTTAAGATTTTTTATTCGTTATTTACCGAAGCATAAGCGTAACTATTATGCTATGCAGCAATATTGTATCAGTTATGATAAAATGCCTACTCGTCCGCTTGTAAGTTTATTTGTTTTGCTGCGTGAGTGTAAAAAGCTTTTGAAGGAAATAAATATTCCATGTCTTGTTCTGCAGTCTGAAATGGATCATACTGTAAAACCTTGTAGTGCACAATATATATATGATGAACTTGGCAGTTATAAAAAATACTTAGTATGGTATAAGAAGAGTGGTCATATTTTGACATTGGATAGTGAACATTTAAAGGTATTTGCTGAAATAAGTAGATTTTTTGAAGAATAACATAGTTAAATATAAATGAGGAAATATGGATAATCTATTATTAAATAATAATGAAAATAATTGGTGCTTTGCCTGTGGTAAAGAAAATCCTAATGGACTGCATATGCATTTTGAAATAAATGACAGTGAATGTATTGCTTATTTTACGCCGCAGCGAGAGCATCAGAGCTATAATGGACGTATGCATGGAGGGTTGGTTGCAGTATTGTTGGATGAAGTAACTGGTAACTATCTGTACTGCAAGGAAGGAAAACCAGCATATACGGCAAAGATGGAAATTCGTTATCGACAACCGTTGAATATAGGTGAAGAAGTTCTTTGTGTTGGACGTGAAATAAGACGTAAGGGCAGAATGGTGGAAATGCAGGGAACTATTAGTCGCAAAGACGGTACTTTATTGGCAGAGTTGTTATCTAAAATGATAATTGCTGATGAAAAATCTATGTAAACATAGCTCGTTTCTTGGAAGATGAAAGGTAAAATTTATGTACAGCAAAGATATACGTGAAAAAATTATTAGCTTTATGCGTGAAAGCAGTTATGCGCCTATGACTAGTGAGGAGCTTTTAGATGCGTTGGCTTCGGAGAGTAATTCGACTGAATTTTGGCAGGAACTGTTGAGCCTAGAACAAAATGGTGAAATTATTAAGACACGTTTTGCTACTTATGGCTTACCTGAAAAAATGGGGCTTGTTGTGGGAAGATTTCAGCTGACCAGTAAAGGCTTTGGTTTTGTTATACCTGATAACAAGGGAGATAAATCAGATGTATTTATTCCACCGAGAGCATTAAATGGTGCTATGAATAATGATCGTGTGCTGGCACGTGTAAATAATAATACGAGTGGGAAAAGACCTGAGGGTGAAATTTTGCGTATTATAGTTCGTGCTAACAATAAAGTTGTTGGTGTTTTTCATCAGGCAGGTGATTTTGCTTTTGTAACTCCAGATGATAAACGTATTGGTCAAGATATTTATGTTATACGCCGTAATTTTAATGGTGCTAAGGATGGACAGAAAGTTGTAGTAGAAATAACGCAGTGGCCGCAGGAAAGTCGTAAGCCAGAAGGCAAAATCAGTGAAATATTAGGAAATATCGGCGATGTAGGCTTGGAGATACTTTCTATTATCAAGCAGAATGATTTACCGCTGCAGTTTCCAGATAACGTTTTAGATGCCTCAAAGAAAGTACCAAAAATTATAAAAAAGAATGAGCTTAAAGGTCGACGTGATTTGCGTGAACGTGTTATTGTCACGGTAGACGGCGAAGATGCTAAGGACTTGGATGATGCTGTTTATGTGGAGCAGCTTGGCACAGATGAGTATTTATTAGGTGTATATATTGCTGATGTAAGTTACTATGTAACAGAGGACAGTATTCTTGATAAGGAGGCACGTGAACGTGGTACGAGTGTTTATCTTGTTGATAGAGTACTGCCTATGCTTCCGGAGCGTTTATCTAATGGTATATGCAGTTTGAATGCTGGCGAGGATAGATTAACTATGGCTTGTGAAATGCACATTGATAAAATGGGCAGGACATTGAGTTATGAAATTTTTCCTGCGGTAATAAATGTACGCCATAGGCTGAGTTATAATATAGTTAGAGAGATTTTGAACGGTGATGCAGATAAATGCAGTCAATATAATGATATTTTACCGATGATTGGGCGTATGGATAAGCTGAGAAAAATACTGCACGATAAACGTGCCAAGAGGGGGGCAGTTGATTTTGAGCTTCCAGAACAAAAAGTAATTTTAGATGAAAAGCTTCATCCTGTTGATATAGTACAGAGGATTCATGGTAATGCAGAATCCATTATTGAAGAATTTATGTTAGCAGCTAACGAAACGGTTGCTAAGCATATGTTTGATCAGCATTGGCCTTTTATTTATCGTGTGCATGAAATTCCCAGTGAAGAAAAAATGCAGGATTTTGCAAAATTGCTGTCTAACTTTAATATAAAATTTCAAGTTAAAGAAGAAACTGAACCCAAAGAGATTCAGCAAGCTGTTGCTGCTGCGGAGGGCAGACCAGAAGAACGCTTGATTACAACAGTTGCGCTGCGTTCTATGAAACAGGCTGTTTATCAAACAGAAAACATTGGGCATTTTGGCTTGGCAGCAAAGTATTATACTCATTTTACTTCTCCGATTCGCCGTTATCCTGATTTAATAGTACATCGTTTATTGAGAAGTTGGCTGCAAAATAAAAATTTAAAGACAGATGCAGCAGAATCTTTGGCAGATAAACTGGAGACGATTGCTGAACATTCTTCAGTGCGGGAGCGTGTTGCTGCTGATGCTGAACGTGCAACTGTTGATTTAAAGATGTGTGAATATATGGCAGGACATATAGGAGAAGAATATGAAGGAGTTATTTCTGGTGTTACTGCATTTGGTATATTTGTTGAACTGAATAACGGAGTAGAAGGCTTAGTGCATATTTCCAGCCTTGTAGATGATTATTATGAATTTTATGAGGAACGTTATGCTTTAGTTGGTATGCATACAGGTCATGCTTATCGTTTGGGTGATAAAGTAAGTATTGAGGTTTTGCAAGTAAATATTAGTGATGTAAGTATTGATTTTATTATGGCAGGAGAAAATGCTGGCGTGCGCGAACATATACGCCAACAACTGCTTGCGAAGCAAAAGTGTTCTTCTGGTTATAATAGTGATAAAGCTTTCATAAGTGCAAAAAAGCAAAAGAAAAAGCATACAGCTAAAGGTACTAAAAATAAACAGCCAGGTCGTCGTAGCGGAAAACATGAGAAAAATGATAGAGCTAAAAGAAAATCTGGTAAAATACATCGTAAGAAAAACAAGAAAAGCAGGTAATTATGACGGAACAAAAAATTAAAATTATTGCAGAAAATCGTAAAGCACGCCATGATTTTACTATTTATGAAACTTTTGAGGCAGGTATTGCTTTAACTGGCACAGAAGTAAAATCGCTGCGTGCAGGCAAGGCTAATATGAAAGACAGCTATGCTCAGGTTACAAGACAGGCTGAGGTTTTTGTCTATAATTTGCATATCAGTCCTTATGATCATGGAAATATATTCAATCATGATCCGCTTCGCAGTCGCAGATTGCTTTTACATCGTCAGGAAATTAACAAGTTGATTGGTAAGGTAAAGGAAAAAGGTTATGCTCTTGTGCCCCTGAAACTGTATTTTAAACATGGGTTAGTAAAGATGGAATTAGCACTGGCTGTTGGCAAAAAGCTTTATGACAAACGTCAGGATATGGCTAAAAGAGATGCTAAAAGAGAAATGGAACGAGCATTAAAAGACAGAAATCGTGGATAAAATATTTTTGGATTTTTCTTGCCTACAGAAAATAAGACGTGTTATAATATAAAAAGTTAAGTATCTCATAGAATGAATATATCTGTTTTAAATAGATGATA
>CAZQQK010000116.1:0-4293 GCA_964595445.1 uncultured Phascolarctobacterium sp. | reverse complement strand
ATAAAAATATCATATTTTATAAATAAACAAATTCAATGCAAAATTCCTGTCCACACCAAAGATAACTTACTATAACCTATAAGAACAATATGTAAATAAAACTAACTCTTTCACAAATACAACACAAAACAATAAAATCTGTTTTAAAACATATATCGCTTATAACTAATAATTAAAATTCAGCCTCCGTATCACGCAAAACACATATACCCACAACCAAAACACCCTCTGCCAGCACGCCGCCCTCCTCGCCGCGTCGACCGGAACGGCTGCCGGCTGACCTCGAAGCGTATTTGTCCACGGCACTCTCGGAAGCAACGCTGCCCCATATCGCCAGTTACCCCCACAGCGTACTCTCAACTCTATACCCTAACATCACCTTTATGCGTTCTGGCGTATGCTGCTGGCGTTTTCCATAGGCAACGGAATCCGGCAAGCGGCTCTAAAGGTGCTTTTTGCGTACTTTTTCCCACCCTTGGAAAAAGTACGAACACAATAACAAAAAACCGACTCCCAAATGTCAGCACAATGATATGTACCCAACATCAGGAAATCGGTTAAAAAACTCCCTCGTCACGCACTCCTCATACCCGCCAGCTTACGTACCTCATCCTCCGACAACTGTGCATAACGGGCAACCAACGCAACCTCCATTCCATCCTCCAACATCCTCATAGCAATCTCTCGACTACGCTCCTCAACTGCTTTTTTCTCATACTTCTTTACCAATCTTTCCATAGCATCGCCCATAGTATCATGACCCTCCTTTGTCCTTTTCAAAAACTCTACTCTCTCTGCCAGTTCCTTATAATGCATCTTTTCCGGCTCTTTACACGCAAAATCATGCATCAGCAAGCCCAGTGGTGTATCGCCCTGTATCTGGTTATTTACATAAATTATCTGCGAACCATCACCAAACAGTCTGCCATTTTCTCTTATCGTTCTCTCTACATGATATAATGGCATTTTCCCTTTTAACACATCATGCCTTGTTATAAAAATCACATAACTATCAGGCAAACTCTTATAACCAGCTCCTGACGGCAAACTGTTCGCATCCAGCACACTCATATGATAACGTGCCCTCTTAGCTGTCGCTCCGCTGCTTTCATTTTGTATCTCAATATTAAACTGCGTACCATCTTCCTTTTCTGCAAGAATATCCAAAATCAAATCATGACCCTGCAAGTTTTTCAGCTTACTCTGCGTTCTTACCTGCTTAACTTTTATCTTATCATCTTCCAAAATTATACGCAAGACTAATTCTGTACAAGGAATATTATTTTCAAACACCTTTGTCATAAACGCATCATCCAACAGACAAAACTCATTTATCGTTTGCATAATATCATTATCTATAAAACCTGTCACCTTATCATACCTCTTTTCTTAATTTTCAGAATAATCTTTAACTACATTATAATTACATATCCTTGATAAGTCAACACAATTTTCTGATAACTTTTTTTTCATGCTTCTCAAACCTAATAAAATCTGACTCCACCTTTCACAACCTCCATTGCCACAAAGCAATGTAACCCCACAACCAAAATTCCCTCCACGCCGCGTCGACCGAAACGGCAAGCGGCTCTAAAGGTGCTTTTTGCGTAATTTTTCCCACCCTTGAAAAAAGTACGCACACAATAACAAAAAACCGACTTCCAAATGTCAGCACAATGATATGTACCCAACATCAGGAAATCGGTTAACAAGTACAAACAAACTACTTCTCCTTCAACGGAACCACCGCAAGCGTTTTTCCCAAAGGAACAAGAATCTTCAAAATCGTATTAAGCTGCGGACTTGTAACACCCCTTTCAATCCTCGCAATGACAGGCTGCTTTAACCCACTAAGTTCCTCCAGCTTCTTTTGACTTAACCCCTTTTCCTTTCTCGCCTTAATCAACTCACCAATCAAGGCAACTCTTAAATCGCTTTCTGCTATTTCTTCAGGTGTAAACAATTCAGCTCTCACTTCGTCCCAAGTTCTACCAATAGCAGGATTTTCCCTAATCTCTCTTTCTGAATTATTCATACTTGACCTTCCTTATAAAAATATATCTTATGCAAACCAATACTCTCCTTTCTGCTATTATAACTTAAAAGTTATTATCGCTCAACAAGTGTCATAAACTTTTGAAATTACACTAATATGTAAAAAATGCTGCCGTATCAACGATACGACAGCATTTCAAAATTTCTTTATTACTGCAAAATTATTTGAACAGGTTCAGCAGTACACCGCCATTAGCAGCCAGAACCGGTGCAAATACCAGAGAAACGATAGTCATCAATTTGATGAGAATGTTCATTGCAGGTCCGGAGGTATCTTTAAACGGATCGCCTACGGTATCACCTACAACAGTTGCATCATGCAGCGGAGTATGTTTTTTGCCGCTTGCTTCAACAAATTTCTTAGCATTATCCCATGCACCGCCGGCATTTGCCATCAGGATAGCAACCAAAACGCCGGAAGCCAGAGAACCGCCAATCAAACCGCCCAAAGCTTCAGTACCAAAGAGGAAACCAACCAAAAGCGGAGCAACGATAGCAATTACACCAGGCATAATCATTTCGTGCAGAGCAGCAGCAGTAGAAATATCTACGCATTTTTGGTAGTCAGCCTTAGCTTTGCCTTCCAACAGACCAGGAATTTCATGGAACTGACGGCGAACTTCTTCAATCATCTGATAAGCAGCTTTACCAACAGATTCCATAGTCATAGCACCGAATACGAACGGCAGAGTTGCACCTACAAATAAACCAATCAGAGTTACAGGGTTCAGCAGGTCAATAGACTTCAAGCCAACAGTGTGTGCATAAGCAGAGAACAGAGCCAATGCAGTCAATGCAGCAGAACCAATTGCAAAGCCTTTACCGATAGCAGCAGTGGTGTTGCCAACAGAGTCCAGCTTGTCAGTGATTTCACGAACTTCAGGAGGAAGCTCAGACATCTCAGCAATACCGCCGGCATTATCAGCGATAGGACCATAAGCGTCAACAGCAACAGTCAAACCAGTAGTGGACAGCATACCAACAGCAGCCAGAGCAATACCGAACAGGCCCATGTTAGCATCTTTAGCACCGCCCATGGTGAAGAATGCCAAAATTACACCAATGCAGATGAAAATCATCGGCAGGAAAGTGGAATACATACCAACAGCCAAACCAGAAATAATGGTAGTTGCCGGACCAGTTTCAGATTGTGCAGCAATCTTTTTAACAGATGCATAATCAGCAGAAGTGTAAATTTCAGTAATTTTACCAATCAACAGACCAACAACCAGACCGGAAGCAATAGCTACAAAAGCAGCCATGTTGCCAAACAGAGTAGTGGACAGATAATAAGCAGCAGCAATTACGATAGCGCCGCCTACATAAGTACCGTTGTTCAAAGCAGCCTGCGGATTGCTGGATTTGCTGTTACGAGCAAAAGCAACACCAATCAGAGAAGCAATGATGCCTGCAAAAGCCAGCTCGAATACGAACATTACGCCTTCGCCGCCGGGATAAGCAACAGCACCCAGAGTAATAGCAGAGATAATAGCACCAACATAGGATTCAAACAGGTCAGCACCCATACCTGCAACGTCACCTACGTTATCGCCTACGTTATCAGCGATGGTAGCAGGGTTACGCGGGTCATCTTCAGGCAGACCTTCTTCAACCTTACCTACAAGGTCAGCACCAACGTCAGCAGCTTTGGTATAGATACCGCCGCCAACACGGGCAAACAGGGCAATAGAACTTGCACCTAAGCCAAAGCCGGTAACAATATCAATGTTTTCAAAAAGCATATAAGCAGCAGCAACACCGCAAATACCCAAGCCAACTACGCCCAAGCCCATTACAGCACCGCCGGAGAAAGCAATTTTCAGAGCTTCCGGCATACCATGACGTGCAGCTTCAGCAGTACGAACGTTAGCTTTAGTAGCAACTGTCATACCAATATAGCCTGCCAGTACAGAGAACACAGCACCGGAAACAAAGCATACAGCAGTAAGCGGAGACAGGAAAATAGAAATTACGATAGCAACTACAGCTACGAATACACTCAAAGCCTTGTATTCGCGGAACAGGAACGCCATTGCGCCCTCATGAATGTAACCGGCAATTTCCTGCATACGAGCAGTACCTGCGGGAGCTTTGCCGATTGCGCTGCTGAGCATCAGAGCAACAGCAAGTGCAATGAGGCCAACAACGATAGAGATCATTAAATAACTCAAGACCCTAAACCCCTTTCTTTTTCTAAAAAAATTTAAAATTTAAAGAGTGCAGTTACACCCTTTGTAA
>CAZQQK010000115.1:3241-4318 GCA_964595445.1 uncultured Phascolarctobacterium sp. | reverse complement strand
GGCTTGATGACCGACAAAGCTGCTCGTAAAGCAGGCTTGGGCGGCGAAGTTCTTGCATACGTATGGTAATACTAAAAAGATAGGAGGTGCTCATACGTGTCTAGAATTGGTAAGATGCCAATTACTGTTCCCGCTGGTGTAACAGTTACTATTGAAAATAATTACGTGACCGTTAAAGGTCCTAAAGGCGAACTGGCTCGCCAAATTAATAAAAATATGAAACTGACCATGGACAATGGTGTAATTACTGTTGAACGTCCGAACGATGAAAAAGAAAATCGTTCTCTGCATGGTTTGTCCCGTACTTTGATCAACAACATGGTTGTTGGTGTTACTCAAGGTTTCAGCAAAACTCTGGAGATTAATGGTGTCGGCTATCGTGCTGCTAAGCAGGGCCAGAACATTAACTTCACTCTGGGTTTCTCTCATCCAGTTATAAAAGAGCCGCCTGCTGGTATTACTTTTGAAGTACCTGCTCCGAATAAAATCGTTGTAAGTGGTGCTGATAAAGAGGTTGTAGGTGCTGTTGCTGCTGAAATTCGCACTTTGCGTCCGCCTGAGCCTTATAAAGGAAAAGGTATCCGCTATGAAGGCGAACATGTTCGTCGTAAAGTTGGTAAAGCTGGCGCTAAAGGCAAGAAATAATTTCTAAAAGAAGGGAGTGAAACTCTTGCTTAACAGAGTTGATAAAAACGAGAAACGTCAAAAACGTCATCTCCGTTCTCGTAGATATATTATCGGTACAGCAGAAAGACCTCGTCTGAACGTATATCGTTCCCTGTCTAACATTTATGCACAGGTTATTAACGATGAGACCGGCGAAACTATCGCTGCTGCTAGCACCGTTCAAAAAGAGCTTAAAGAAAACTATGGCGGCAACATTGAAGCTGCTAAGGCTGTAGGCAAAGCAATCGCAGAAAAAGCACTTGCTAAAGGTGTCAAAGAAGTTGTGTTCGATCGTGGTGGTTATCTGTATCATGGTCGTGTAGCTGCTTTGGCTGAAGCTGCTCGCGAAGCTGGCCTGGAATTCTAAGAGAAGGAGGAAATAAAGTGGCGAACTTCGAAAATAAAGAAAAC
>CAZQQK010000115.1:0-3231 GCA_964595445.1 uncultured Phascolarctobacterium sp. | reverse complement strand
GAAAAAGTCGTTTTCATCAACCGTGTTGCTAAGGTTGTTAAAGGCGGACGTCGTTTCTCCTTCGCTGCACTTGTTGTTGTAGGTGATGAAAATGGTCATGTAGGTATGGGTTTAGGTAAAGCTGCAGAAGTTCCTGAAGCTATCCGCAAAGGTGTTGAAGACGCTAAGAAAAACCTTGTTACTGTACCGCTGGTTGGTACTACCATTCCTCATGAAATCATCGGTGTGTTTGGTGCAGGCCGTGTATTCCTGAAACCGGCTGCAGAAGGTACTGGCGTTATTGCCGGCGGCCCGGTTCGTGCCGTATTGGAATTGGCTGGCGTTCGTGATATTTTGACCAAATCTCAAGGTTCTTCTAACCCGAACAACATGGTTCGTGCTACCATTGAAGGTTTGAAATCCTTGAAGAGTGCTGAAACTGTTGCAGCTCTGCGTGGTAAAACTGTAGAAGAATTGTTGGGTTAAGGAGGACTTTGTTATGGCACAAATTAAAATCACCCTGACCCGCAGCCTGATAGGTTACCCGAAAGATCAACGTGCAACCGTTAAAGCTTTGGGATTAGGTAAAATCAATACAAGCGTTGTAAAAGAAGATACTCCGACTATTCGCGGTATGGTTCATAAAGTTGAACATCTCGTGAAAGTTGAAGAAGCGTAAGACAAGGAGGTGTACTGAAGATGAAATTACATGAATTGTCTCCCGCTCCGGGTTCTAAACGTGAAGCAGTTCGCGTAGGTCGCGGCTTAGGCAGTGGCTTAGGCAAAACTTCCGGTAAAGGCCAAAAAGGTCAGAAATCTCGTTCCGGCGGTGTTAAACGCCCTGGTTTTGAAGGCGGTCAAAGACCTTTGTATCTGCGTCTTCCTAAACGCGGTTTCTATAATAAATTTGCTAAAGATTATGTTGAAATCAACGTTTCCGTACTCAATCGTTTTGAGGACGGCACTGTTGTTGAACCTGTAATGCTTATTGAAGAAGGTATTGTTAAGAATATTCGTGACGGTATCCGTATTCTGGGCAATGGCGAATTGACCAAAAAACTTACTGTTCAAGCTATGGGCTTCAGTAAATCTGCTGAAGAAAAAATCATTGCAGCTGGCGGTAAGATTGAGGTGATCTAAAGTGTTAGCAGCCCTCGCAAACATATTTAGAATAGCAGAACTCAGGCAAAAAGTTATTTTTACTCTAGCCATGTTCATCGTATTCAGGGCTGGAACACATATACCTGTTCCTGGCGTTAACGCAACTGTAATAGAGCAGCTTTTCCATAGCGGAAACCTTTTTGGACTGCTTGATATGTTCAGTGGCGGCGCCTTGAGCAAATTCTCCATTTTTGCTATGAGTATTACCCCGTATATCAATGCTTCAATTATTTTGCAGTTGCTGAAGGTAGTTGTGCCTACTTTAGAACAATGGTCTAAAGAAGGCGAGGAAGGTTTCAAGAAAACGACAAAGCTTACTCGTATGCTGACAGTGGCTTTGGCGTTTATTCAAGCCTGCGGTATGGCGTATGGTCTGAAGATGGCAATTAATAACCCTGGGATTTTTTCAATCCTATTGATTGCTCTGACTCTAACCGCAGGAACCATTTTCCTGATGTGGATAGGTGAGCAGATTACTGCACGCGGTGTTGGTAATGGTATATCACTGATTATCTTTGCTGGTATCGTATCCCGTTTACCTGATGGGCTCAAAGTAATTTATCAATATTTGCAAGCTGGCACGGTCAACATACTGAATGTTATTTTGTTCGCGGTGATTGCTCTGGCAATGGTAGTTTTTGTAATTATCATTTCTGAGGGTATTCGCAAAATCCCCGTTCAATATGCAAAGCGTGTTGTAGGTAAAAAAGCTTACGGCGGACATACAAGTTATATTCCGCTGAAAGTCAACCAAGCTGGCGTTATTCCCATCATCTTTGCTTCTTCTGTATTGATGTTCCCTGTGACTATCGCTCAATTCGTTGATATTCCTTGGGTAAAATCAATGGGGAAGCTGTTTGAATGGGGCAGTCCGCTGCAGACTACACTCTATGTTCTTATGATTTTATTCTTTACTTACTTCTATACAGCAGTAAGTTTGAATATTGGAGATCTTTCCGATAATATCAAAAAGAACGGTGGCTTTATTCCTGGCTTACGTCCTGGTAAGCCTACGACCGATTATCTTGACAGAGTAATGTCCAGAATAACTTTGGCAGGTGCTATCTTCCTCTCATTAATTGCGCTGATGCCTAATGTTATTGGCTGGGTAACAGGCATTGAAGGTATTTACTTCGGTGGTACTGCTCTGCTGATCGTTGTTGGTGTTGCATTACAAACTATGAAGCAAATAGAGTCCATGGTTCTGATGCGTCATTATCATGGCTTTATGAAATAGGAGGAGTTCAGAATGTATATTCTTTTAATGGGACCTCCGGGTGCTGGTAAAGGCACTCAAGCAGAAAAACTCATTGATGAATTTAAGATTCCTCATATCTCCACTGGAGATATGTTCCGTGCAGCAGTAAGTGCAGGCACTGAACTAGGTAAAGAGGCAAAGAAATATATGGACGCCGGTGGACTTGTTCCCGACGTTGTAACCATTGGTATTGTTCGTGAAGGTTTATCTAAACCGGAATGTGCAAATGGTTTTATCTTAGATGGTTTCCCGAGAACTGAGGAGCAGGCTGTTGCTCTCGATGGAATCCTGAAAGACCTGGGCATTAAATTGACCGGTGTTGTTAATATCTCTGTTCCTGATTCTGAGCTGGTTGCTCGTGTTGTAGGTCGCCGCATCTGCAAAGCCTGTGGTGCTACCTATCATGTAAGTTTCAATCCCAGCAAGGTAGAAGATGTTTGCGATAAGTGCAGCGGCAATCTTTATCAGCGCAATGACGATAAAGAAGAAACTGTTGTAAATCGTCTGCATGCATATCATGAACAAACAGAACCGTTAATTGAGTACTATAGAAAACAAGGCTTATACAAAGAAATCGATGGTTTACAGCCAATTGATAAAGTATATGCCGATGTTAAAAATAGTCTCGGATGTAGCAAATAAGGAGGGAAAGCAGTGTCCAAACAGGATGTTATAGAGGTTGAAGGTACAATCTTAGAAGCACTTCCCAATGCTATGTTCCAAGTTCAACTTGTTAACGGTCACACAATTTTAGCACATATATCCGGTAAGATTCGTATGAACTTCATCAAGATTTTGCCTGGTGATAAGGTTACCGTGGAGCTTACTCCGTA
>CAZQQK010000114.1:0-4357 GCA_964595445.1 uncultured Phascolarctobacterium sp. | reverse complement strand
ATATAAATTCTAACTTCAATATTTTTCCTATAAATATACAAAACCCCCGCCCTTACGGACGGGGGTAATTTTTTGCATTGTCGCAATGCTATTACAGCTTATGAGTAGTACGCAGGCGAGCCATTGCTCTCTTTAAAGAATTTTGTGCACGCACAACATCAATTTCTTCGCTTCTGTTGCTCAGACGTTGTTCTGCACGTTCTTTTGCAGCTGTTGCACGAGCAGTATCAATATCTGCATCAGCTTCAGCAATAGTTGCTAAAACAGTGCATTTATTGTCTTTCATCTCGAGAAAACCACCGCAAACAGCAAATTCTTTTACACTGCCGTCAGTAAACTCCAACTTCATCGGTGCAATATCCAGGGTAGCAATAATCGGCATATGTCTTGCCTTAATACCCAGATTACCGGACAAAGCACGGAAACCTACGTAAGTTACTTCTTCAGAAGTAAACAGCATTTTATCCGGCGTGACAATTTCAAAAGTAAAAGGTGTAGCCATTATTAATCCTTCATAGTTGCAGCCTTGGCAACAGCGTCATCAATGGTACCAACCATATAGAAAGCACCTTCAGGCAGGTCATCATGCTTGCCTTCCAGAATTTCTTTGAAGCCGCGGATGGTTTCTTTCAGAGGAACATATTGACCAGGAGTACCGGTAAATTGTTCAGCAACGAAGAATGCCTGGCTGAGGAACTTCTGAATCTTACGAGCACGGGCAACAGTTACTTTGTCCTCCTCGCTCAATTCTTCCATACCCAGAATTGCGATAATATCTTGCAATTCTTTGTAACGTTGCAGAATAGCCTGTACGCCACGAGCAACGTGGTAATGCTCTTCACCAATTACCAGCGGATCAAGGATACGGCTGGTGGAGTCGAGCGGATCAACTGCCGGATAAATACCAAGCTCTGCGATTTGACGAGACAATACAGTGGTTGCATCCAAGTGAGCGAAAGTACCTGCCGGAGCCGGGTCAGTCAAGTCATCCGCAGGTACATATACTGCCTGTACGGATGTGATAGATCCAGTCTTAGTAGAGGTAATACGCTCTTGCAGTGCGCCGATATCATTTGCCAAAGTAGGTTGATAACCTACGGCAGAAGGCATACGGCCAAGCAATGCGGATACTTCAGAACCAGCCTGAATGAAACGGAAAATGTTATCAACAAAGAGCAGTACGTCCTGACCGCCAACATCACGGAAATATTCCGCCATGGTCAAACCAGTCAGACCTACACGCATACGAGCTCCAGGAGGTTCGTTCATCTGACCATAAACAAGAGCAGTCTTGTTAATAACGCCAGATTCTTTCATTTCGCCCCACAGATCGTTGCCTTCACGAGTACGTTCGCCAACGCCTGCAAATACGGAATAACCGCCGTGAGCAGTTGCAATGTTATGGATAAGCTCCATAATAATAACTGTTTTACCTACACCAGCACCGCCGAACAGACCGATTTTACCGCCCATAGCATACGGAGCGATAAGGTCAACGACTTTAATGCCAGTTTCCAAAATTTTAGTAGCTGTAGCCTGTTGATCAAAGCTCGGAGCCGGTCTGTGAATAGGCCAGTGATCAGCAGCTTCAACCGGAGTATCGTCATGGTCTACAGTCTCTCCCAGCACGTTGAAGATACGGCCCAGTACACCGGGACCAACCGGAACACTGATAGGAGCGCCAGTATCTATAACTTCCATGCCGCGAACCAAGCCATCGGTGGAGCTCATAGCAACAGCACGAACAATGTTATTGCCAATATGCTGCATAACTTCTGCGGTAAGATGAATTTTTACCTTACCTTCATCAGTTGTACCATCGATATGCAGTGCATTCAGAATGGAAGGCATGCTTTTAGGAGGAAACTCTACGTCGATAACAGGGCCTACAACTTGTACGATTCTACCTGTATTCAAGGTTTTAGCCTCCCTATGAAATATATCTAAATTAATTTTGTGCCTGCTTCAGAGCTTCTACGCCGCCAACAATTTCGGTCAGCTCACGGGTAATAGTTGCCTGACGTGCCTTATTATAAGACAGTTCAAGGTTCTGTACCAGTTTTCCAGCATTGTCAGTTGCAGAAGACATAGCAGTCATACGAGAACCCAACTCACTGGCAGCAGATTGTACCAATGCAGCATAGATAACAGTTTCCAGATACTTAGGTGCAAGTACCTGTAAAGTTTCATCTTCACCGGGTTCAAAAATAAAGCTTGCATTTGCCTTGCCTTTTTCCTTTACAGGCGGTTCTACCGGCAGAATTTTATCGCTGGTAGGAATTTGAGACAAAGCAGTTTTAAAAAGTGTAAACACGATATGCAGCTCGTCGAAATGTTCATCAGCAAACTGTTTGATTGCATCATGAGCAATTTCTACAGCATTCGCATAGGTCGGTCTGTCAGAGTAGCCCAAATGGCTGCTAAGCACTTTATAGCCGCGACGTGTAAAGAAATCTCTAGCCTTACGGCCGCTGGTGATTACGACTACGTCATGCTCACATTCAGAAATCTCTGCAACCGCTTTTTTCAAAGCGTTGGAGCTATAAGCGCCTGCCAGACCTTTATCAGAGGCGAGCACCAGATAACCAACTTTTTTAACATCACGATGTTGAAGCAGCGGGTGTTTTTTGGCACTTAAGCCTGCAAGAATGCTCGGATCGCTCACAACGTTGGTTAACACTTCTTTGATCTTGATAGCATAAGGACGGCTTGCAGTAGCTTTTTCTTGCGCTCTTCTGAGACGAGCAGCCGCTACCATCTTCATAGCTTTCGTGATCTTGCCAATGTTACCTACGCTTTTCATGTGGCGATGAATCTCGCGTGCAGTAGCCATTAGTTAATCACCTGCCTTCACTGGATACAAAGGTTTCCTTGAACTCGGCGATAGCTTTTTTCAATGCTTCTTCATTTTCATCAGTGATTTTCTTGGTTTTGATGATATCTCCACCAATTTCCGGATGATTAGCTTCCATAAAGTCAAGGAATTCTTTTTCGCAACGAGTTACTTCTTTAACCGCTACGTCATCCAGATAGCCTTTAGTGCCAAGATAAATAGCCATTACCTGTTTTTCAACAGACAACGGGCTGTACTGACCTTGTTTCAGAACTTCAGTCAGACGTTGACCACGATCAAGCTGAGCTTTAGTAGCTTTATCAAGGTCAGAAGCAAACTGAGCAAATGCTGCCAGTTCGCGGAATTGAGCCAAGTCCAGACGTAAGGTACCTGCAACCTGCTTCATAGCTTTAATCTGTGCAGCACCGCCTACACGGGATACAGACAGACCAGAGTTGATAGCCGGACGAATACCAGAGTAGAACAACTCAGATTCCAAGAAGATCTGACCGTCAGTAATAGAAATTACGTTGGTCGGAATAAAACCACCTACGTCACCTGCTAAGGTTTCGATAATCGGCAGAGCAGTAATAGAACCACCGTTCAGTTCATCATTCAGCTTAGCAGCGCGCTCCAACAGACGGGAGTGCAAATAGAATACGTCACCAGGATATGCTTCACGTCCTGGAGGACGGCGCAGCAACAAGGACATTGCACGATATGCAACGGCGTGTTTAGACAGGTCATCATATACGCACAGAACGTCTTTGCCTTGATCCATGAAGTATTCAGCCATAGTTACACCAGCATACGGAGCCAGGTACTGCAACGGAGCGGAGTCAGCAGCAGTAGCAGCAACAATAATGGTGTATTCCATAGCACCGTGTTGTTCCAAAGTACGAACAATACGAGCAATATTAGAAGCTTTCTGACCGATAGCTACATAAATGCAGATAACGCCCAAGCCTTTTTGGTTGATAATAGTATCAATAGCTACTGCTGTTTTACCAGTACCACGGTCACCGATAATCAACTCACGCTGACCACGTCCGATAGGAACAAGAGCATCGATACATTTAATACCAGTCTGCAGCGGAGTATCAACAGATTTACGATCTGCAATACCATGTGCAGGAGACTCAACCGGACGATGAGCAGCAGCAGCAATATCGCCTTTGCCGTCAATCGGCTCACCGATTGCACTTACTACACGGCCCAGCAGAGCTTCACCTACAGGAACCTCCATGATACGACCGGTACGGCGAACAACGTCGCCTTCTTTAATTTTGGTTTCACCGCCCATCAATACGATACCTACTGAATCAGGATTCAAGTTAAGAACCATACCGGATACATTGTGGGGCAGTTCTACCAATTCGCCAGCCATGGCATTTTTCATACCGATAACGTTTGCGATACCGTCACCGATTTTCTCTACAATACCAACTTCTTCCAGATCTGCATCTACATTGTAGTTCTCCAAAGTGGAGCTGAGTGCATTACCGAGAGCTTCAGGTTTAGTAT
>CAZQQK010000113.1:0-4358 GCA_964595445.1 uncultured Phascolarctobacterium sp. | reverse complement strand
CAAAATGGTGACCTCGGCAGGACTCGAACCTGCGACCTTTTGATTCGTAGTCAAACGCTCTATCCAGCTGAGCTACGAGGCCAACAACAGTAATAATTGTAACTGTTGTTGAGAGTTTTGTCAATAGTTTTTATGAAAATATTGACGAATTTTTTTTACTGGTCTATAATTTGTTTATTAGCTGTGTCGCTTTTTGAGATAACTGTCAAGAGGCTGCTATGAGAGTAGTATATGGATACTGCTTAGTAGGGCGATAGAAGTCTTAAACAGCGCATAAATGGTTTTAAGTTATATGGTGTTGAAGTTTGCACGATTAGGTCTATGCAGCAGGGATTGGGATGTCTGTGAGCGTAGGCGTTGTATTGCTTTGGCAGGCGTATATTTAAGGAGGATTTTTTGTGCCTGTTTCTTTGGTAATTTTATTGTTGTACATTGTTGCTCTGTTCGCTATCAGTTGGTATGCAAAAAAACGCAGTGAAGGCAATAATGAAAATTTTGCTCTTGCTGGGCGTCGGCTTTCTGCTCCGCTTATATGTGTAACGATTATTGGTCTTGCTGTTGGCGGTGCTTCTACTATTGGTGTATCTGAACATGCATTTCGTGTAGGACTGAGTGCAGGATGGTATACTATTGCTTGGGCTTTAGGGGCTATTGTTATGGGTTTGTTTATGGCAAAAAAATACCGTGAACAAAATATTACTACCATTACGGAACTCATAGAACGTCATCATACTAAAGGTGCTGTAATTTTGGGCGTATTTTGCCAGATTGTTATTCAGTTGGTTATAATAAGTTTGCAGTATATTGCAGGCGGCAGTATTCTGCATGCAATTTTACCAGATATTTTTGATTTTCATACAGGAATGATTGTCAGTGCCGTTACTTTTATTGGTATAACTTTCATTGGTGGTATGTGGTCTGCTTCTTTATCCAACATATTGAATATTATTTTAATATATGTAGGTATTTTAGCAGCTACCATAATTCAATTTAAGAAAATTGGCTCTATGGAGCATCTTGCAGCATCTCTGCCTGCTAACGTTCCCTGGTTCAGCTTTATTGACGGGGTAGGGCCTGTTACAATTACCAGTTGGGTCGTTACTTTGATTACTGTTAATCTTTCTTTGCAAAGTATTTTGCAGATTTCTCTAGGTGCTAAAGATGCAGCGACTGCTAAAAAAGGTTTTGTGTGGGGCGGCATTTTGATGCTTCCTGTAGGTGTACTGGCTGCATTTTTAGGTATTGTTGCTAAAGCTATGTATCCTGATGCTCAGGCAGCTTTGGCATTGCCTCAGGTTATTGTTGGTCTGCAGCCTGTGCTTGCTGGAATTACGCTTGCGGCATTGTGGGCAGCTGATGTTTCTACAGCCTGCAATCTGCTTTTGAGTGCTGGTACGCTTTTTTCCAGTGATATATATAAGCGTTTTATTAATCCGCAGTGTGACAGTGCAAGGCAGCTTTTGATTACCAGAATGTGTATTATTATTAGTGGTATTCTGACTTTGGGATTGGCAATGAGTGTATCCAGTATTTTGGGAACTATTATGAT
Organism: uncultured Phascolarctobacterium sp.; assembly: GCA_964595445.1. Lineage (GTDB taxonomy): Bacteria > Bacillota > Negativicutes > Acidaminococcales > Acidaminococcaceae > Phascolarctobacterium_A. The sequence goes on along the minus strand of CAZQQK010000113.1, from coordinate 2,809 downwards.
AGGCTTGTCTTTGACTGCTGCTTTCAGTGTTATTGTTATTGTAGCACTATTCCTGCCGCAGTACACTTCCAAGCAGGCGGGCTTTTGGACTTTGCTGGCAGGGTTGATTCTGCTTGTTTTATGGCAGCTTACTCCGGCAGTGCGTATCTTCCCGAATGTTATTTATATGGAATGGTTGGTATGCATAGTTGCTTATGCTGTTGTCGCTGTGCTGTGCCCGCAAAAGAAAGAAATATCTGTTGCTGAATAATAAATTAGAAACTCTAATATTATAGTAGATTTTTAAAGTGCTGATTTCTGAACAGACAGTTTTGGAAATCAGCACTTTTTGTATTGGCTGCATAAAAATAGCGTAGCAGCCAATACAGCTGCTACGCTTAAAAAGTTATGTTTTATAAAAAAGGAAAAAGTTGGCAATAACAAATATACAGCTTTTGGTATGAGCAAAGCTTTAGGCAGATTCTTTGAGTTCCCAAATAATCTGCACAAAATATGCTTAGATTATTTTTGTTGTCCAGTCTTCAATGTTCCAGACTTTATCTACCCAGCCCTCATAAAATTCGGGTTCGTGGGATACCAGGAGGACACTGCCTTTAAATTCTTTTAGGGCACGCTGCAATTCTTCTTTTGCGTCTACATCAAGGTGGTTTGTAGGTTCGTCCAGTACCAGCCAGTTGACATCTTTGAGCATGAGTTTGCATAAGCGTACTTTGGCTGCCTCGCCGCCGCTGAGAACAAATACTTTGCTGGTGATATGTTCGTTTGTCAGACCGCAGCCGGCTAAAGCTGCTCTTACTTCATAATTTGTTAAACCGGGATATTCGTTCCAAACGTCATCGAGAGCTGTATTTTCGTTCTTTTCACGTTCTTCCTGTTCAAAGTAACCAGGTTCTAAAAATTCTCCCAGTTCTACTTTGCCGCTTACAGGCGGAATGATACCTAAGATGGTTTTTAGCAAAGTAGTTTTGCCTAGACCGTTAACGCCACGGATGGCAATCTTTTGTCCACGTTCCAGATTAAATGTTACAGGTCTGGTCAGCGGAGTATCATAACCAAGAACTAAATCTTTCGCTTCTACAATAAAGCGGCTTGGAGTACGTGCTTCGCGAAATTTAAAGGTAGGTTTGAGTTTTTCACGAGGTTTTTCTATCAGTTCCATTTTGTCGAGCTTACGTTGGCGGCTTTTTGCCATGTTAGTTGTAGCAACGCGAGCTTTATTGCGTGCGATGAAGTCTTCCAGTTTGGCTACTTCCTGCTGCTGGCGTTCATACGCACTTGCTTTTTGTGCCTGATAGATAGCATACATTTCCTGGAATTTATCATAGTTGCCGCTGTAACGTGTAAGTTCGCAGTTTTCCAGATGGTAAATTACGTTGACAACTTTATTAAGGAAAGGAATGTCATGAGAGATAAGAATAAAGGCGTGTTCATAATTTTGCAGGAATTTTGTCAGCCATTCTATGTGTTCAACGTCTAAGTAGTTAGTTGGTTCGTCTAACAGAAGAATTTTAGAGTTTTGCAGCAGAAGCTTTGTCAGCAGTACCTTACTGCGCTGTCCGCCTGAAAGTTCGCTGACATCTTTGTCTAAGCCAATGCTTCCAAGACCGAGACCGTTGGCAAATTCTTCAATTTTGCTGTCTAAAGAGTAAAAACCGCTGTGTTCAAGCTCTGATTGAATTTCTCCTACGGTGTTCATCATTTTATCCAGTTCTTCCGGAGATGCATCACCCATTTTGTCATAAAGCTCCAGCATCTGCTGTTCCATAGCGTACATTTCGGTAAAAGCTGTTCGCAGTACTTCGCGGATGGTCATGCCTTTTTCTAAGGTACTCTGCTGGTCAAGATAGCCTACGGAAACCTTGCCTGGCCATTCAACTTTGCCGTCATCAGGCAGAACATGACCTGTAACAATGTTTAAAAAAGTAGATTTGCCTTCACCATTGGCACCGACAAGACCAACATGCTCTCCGCGGAGCAGTTTAAAGGATACATTTTCTAAAATTTGTCGACCACCAAAGGAGTGAGAAACGTTGGTGACGTTTAAGTAGCTCATAAAAACCTCGCTTTATAAGTAGTTTTTTGTTATAATAATAACAATTTAAATAGTTTTAGTCAATCTCGAAGGAGGCAAAGATATATGCTGCAAGGAAATAAAGAAGATATTATCAGTCTGCTGCCGTATGTAAATGAGCGTTTGCAAAAAGCACTGACTTATATTGCTGAAAATGATTTTTCTAAACTGGCCAATGGCGAATATGAAATTGAAGGAAGAAACATTTTTGCTCGTGTAAATACTTATACTACTGAGGAAAAAGCTGTTCGCCGTCCTGAAAAACATAATGAATATATTGATGTACAGTTTGTAGCGGAGGGTGAGGAAACTATTTGGTATACGCCTCTTAGAAACTCATGCGTGGAAATAGAAAACAGGGCAGAAAAAGAGGATGTAATTTTTTATGCTGATCCCCAAGAGCTTAACTGCGTACATTTGAAAGCGGGAGATTTTGCTGTATTCTTTCCGTGGGAGCTGCACAGACCTAACTGCTTTGCTGAAGATAACAGCAGCTTTGTCCAGAAGATTGTAGTGAAGGTTAAAGCTTAACAGGTATTGCAAAATTACTGGATTTTGTACTTTTCTTTTTTGTAAGAGATAACTGAAAAAAATTTTTAAAAAAGTTTTATAAAAAGTGTTGACAAAAACACGCAGACTTAGTATAATAACACTCGTGATGTTGAGCAATACAAAATATCACGAAATATTCCCCGATAGTTCAGCCGGTAGAACACCTGACTGTTAATCAGGGCGTCG
>CAZQQK010000112.1:0-4374 GCA_964595445.1 uncultured Phascolarctobacterium sp. | reverse complement strand
ATTTTACCGAAAGCACCGCCGATGATAACGCCGACAGCCATATCCATAACATTACCACGCAGGGCGAATTTTTTGAAATCTTCTCTTAGAGACATAAAAAACAACACTCCTCGTAAAATACTTTTTTAATAATATTCTACTCTATTTCTAAAAATCCTGCTGCTTGACGGAAAACTAATGGTGACATATAATAGAAAAGAATAAATACTGCTTTAGCAGCAGGTTGACTTTTATATAGAGATGGAGGAATAAAAATGCGTGATGATTTAATAGTGCCTGGTGAGGGCGAAGAAAATTTTGTCCTGGCTAGAGATGCTCGTGTAGTTACAGTACCGTTTTCACCGTTAGAAGAACGTATGCAGAAAGAAAAACCGGAAGTTTTTGCACGTTTACAAAAGCTTAAAGAGATTATTGGCGAAGAAACTTTTAAACGTTTGGTTAGCAGACTGCATAACATTAATTATGCAGATACTCGTATTATGCTTGTTGCAGAAAGTGAGCTGCATCGAACAAATATTGAGCGTGAAATATTGCCTGCAATAGCAGAAGCTTTCCAGGTTACAAGTATTCGGGTAGTAACGCAGGGATAATAAAAATTTTGTTGACAAACAAAGAAAAGTATCGTATAATTACATACGTTGCTGATGAACAGCAATAAAAATGTCGGGGCGTGGCGCAGTTTGGTAGCGCGCTTGTTTCGGGTACAAGAGGCCGTGAGTTCGAATCTCGCCGCCCCGACCAAATAAAAAATTAAAGAACCGCAGGAGTGCGGTTCTTTTTTATATATAAAAAGAACCGTTTTGACAAATATATCATATAGACTTTCGCCTTACGCAAATAATCTGTGATTTCCGATTTGTTCAGCCACACAGAAGACAGGTCTGAGCTTTCGGGAGCGACCCTAAGCTTCCTGCCGTGGGAATGTTTACCCACAAATTTCACTCATCGTTCATAACGCAATTTTTCGAGAATTGCAAATTATTTTTGGTATTGAGCTACTTTTACCTAGGGATTCTGTTATACACGGATTTCTCTGCTTCACTACCAACAGCCTGGTTTGGAATTTCCGCTAAGTTCGCTGCAGCATCCTTGCTGCAGGTTTCACGGATTTTTCTAGCCTTTCGAGCTTATCGTGGTAAAAAAGTTGCGTATTGAAGAAATTTAATTGTATATGAGCTGTAATGTGCTTATAAAGTAGGTTGTTTGAAAATAAGTTCGATATAAACTGCAAAAATTATATGTTTATAGTTCCTATGCTGCTATCTTTCTGTGCAATAATTATTGCTAAATTGTAACTAGCTTTACAAAAGCTGACTTGATTTACAAAATGAGGTTATTTTTATAAAAAGTTGTTGACGATAGTAAACTCCAGTGTTAAACTAGGCGTAACTTCAAAAAGACTACAAACCGTTGATACGGAGATCAAGTCAGTAGATGCGCTTACAGAGAGTTCGGGTGGGTGTGAGCCGAATAGAGATGCAGGCTGATAAATGGACCGTTGAGGGTGCTGTCAAATCACAAATGTGAGAGTATTCAGCAACGTAACGCTGACGTTATGAGCGAGGGGTGTGTTAGCACTCTGCGAAAGTGCGCCGTTTGCCGGCGAAACAAGGTGGTACCGCAGGTATTTGTATTTTTGCCTGTCCTTGAATCAGATAATAAGTGTTCTGATTTAAGGACAGGCTTTTTGATTTTCTTGATAAATAAAACGAGGTGAAAATATTAAAGATATTATCAAAGAATATATGACATCAGTTTTTGATGAGAAAAACAAATATATAAGATTTGTGCAGTGAAATTGAAATTTAAAATTATAGCATGAATGTAAGGAGCGATAATAATGACTAAAGGCAGATATGGTATTCACGGCGGGCAATATATGCCGGAGATATTAATGAATGCAGTGTTGGAATTAGAAACAGCTTATGAAAAATTTAAAAATGATCCTGAATTTAAAGCAGAGTTAGCACGTTTGTACAGAGAATATGCTAATAGACCATCATTACTTTATTATGCGGAAAAGATGACTAAGGATTTGGGAGGCTGTAAGATTTATCTTAAACGTGAAGATTTAAATCACACTGGTGCACATAAAATTAACAATGTTTTAGGTCAGATTTTACTGGCAAAGAGAATGGGCAAAAAGCGTGTTATAGCAGAAACAGGCGCAGGACAGCATGGAGTTGCTACAGCTACAGCTGCGGCACTTATGAACATGGAGTGTGTAGTTTATATGGGTAAAGAGGATTGTGAGCGACAAAAGCTTAATGTCTTTCGTATGGAACTATTGGGAGCAAAGGTTGTACCTGTGACCAGCGGTACAAGTACTTTAAAAGATGCTGTTAATGAAGCACTTCGTGTATGGACTGAGCGTATAGAGGATACCTACTATGTTTTAGGCAGTGTTATGGGCCCGCATCCTTATCCGGCGATTGTACGTGACTTCCAAAAGATTATTGGTGAAGAAATAAAAGCTCAGATGTTGGAAAAGGAAGGCCGCTTGCCTGACGTTTTGCTTGCCTGTGTTGGCGGTGGATCTAATGCTATGGGTATGTTCTATGACTTTATAGAAAATAAAGATGTACGTTTGATTGGCGTAGAGGCAGCAGGACTCGGCGTAGATAATCCTAAAAATGCTGCGACTATGGCGAATGGTAAATTAGGGATTTTTCATGGTATGAAGAGTTATTTTTTGCAGGATGAATATGGGCAGATAGCACCTGTATATTCTATTTCTGCTGGTCTTGATTATCCTGGTATTGGGCCTGAACATGCTTATCTGCATGATATAGGGCGTGCAGAATATGTAGCCGCAACGGATGAGGAAGCAGTAGCAGCATTTAATTATCTTTCAAGAACAGAGGGGATAATTCCAGCAATTGAAAGCTCGCATGCTGTAGCTTACGCTATGAAACTTGCACCAACTATGCCGAAAGATAAAATAATGGTAATTAATATTTCTGGTCGCGGCGATAAAGATGTTGCCTCAATTGCACGTTATATGGGGGTTGATTTACATGAATAGAATTCAGCAGACTTTTAATGAAAAGAAAAAATTGTTCATTGGTTTTCTAACTGTCGGAGATCCTAACCTTGCTGTTACTAAAGAGTTGGTAATGGCTATGGTAAAAGGAGGCATAGGCTTAATTGAGTTAGGGATACCATTTTCTGATCCTGTGGCAGAAAGTGAGGTTATCCAACGTGCTGATATGCGAGCGTTGGCAGCAGGAACGACTACAGATAAAATTTTTGAGTTAGTTGCAGAACTGCGTAAAGAAACTCAGGTACCTTTAGTATTTTTGACATACGCTAATCCTATTTATGCCTATGGAGCAGAAAAATTTTTTGCATGCTGTGAAAAAGCAGGTGTAGATGGTGTTATTATTCCAGATATTCCATATGAGGAACGAGAGGAAATGCTGCCTTATAGTGAACCGCATAAAATTGCACTTATACCGTTTGTTGCTCCTACTTCTAAAGACCGTATCAAAAAAATAGCTGGAGCTGCTCAGGGTTATGTATATGTAGTACCTTCTTTGGATAATTACAGTTCAGCTGATGATATTACTAAGATAGTGGCAGATGTACGCAGGAGTACGGATATTCCGGCAGCTGTTGGCTTTAGTTCAGCTACACCTGAACAGGCATATAAAATTGCCAAGATTAGTGATGGTATTATTGTTGACAGTGTAATTGAACATATTGTAGAAGAATATGGGGAGGCATCTACGCAGTACGTATATGAATATGTAAAAAGTATGTCTGATGCTGTGGCTAAAGCAGCAGGAGAAATATAAGCAAAGTTGTAGAAAATTTATAAAAATATGATTATATGTAAGTTTTTCTAAAGTATTTCATTTTTAACATTGGATTAACTAGTAAGTAAAAACAGTAAAAAGCACTCTTGCTTTGTACTGACTTCAAAAGTTAGAAAATTGATATGTACCCTCTTTGCTGGACAAAAGCCAGTAAGGAGGGTTTTTACATGAAATATGATTTTGTTTTCAAATTGAAGGACGGTTTATTTGTGAGTGCTTTTTTATTCAAAGGAAAAATATAGATTTGTAAATACAACATTATTAAATATCTGTTTTGTAAACAGAACTGCAATGAAAACTATTGCATATTGCCATAAAAGATGATATACTTTTATATAAAGGAAATGTAATTTATATACTTGTTCTAATAGAACAAGTATTAGTTAAAAATGGCGTTTGTCAAGATTAGGGAGATAACTAATACTAGAGGTATGGATGGTAGAGCTAAACGAGATGAGATTGATAAGCTAACTAAGAAACGTAACAATCTTATGCGTAAGGCAAATAGTAAGTATTTAGGTTATAAGTATATACAAAATCCTAATTAATTGAGGGG
>CAZQQK010000111.1:0-4408 GCA_964595445.1 uncultured Phascolarctobacterium sp. | reverse complement strand
CAGTTTCTACACAACTATAGTATACTATTTACTTAATATTTTTACAACTATTTTACAAAATATTTTTATACTCTATTAGGAAATCTTCTCTTTATCCATAAAAATAAAATAGGTATGATTAATAGGGTAAAAATTGTAGACGTTATCATACCACCAATAATAACCCAAGCCATACTTACACGTGTTTCAGAACCTGCACTCATAGCCAGCGCTGTAGGCAGCATACCTACAACCATCGTTAAAGCCGTCATAAAAATAGGCTTAAGACGTGTTTTTCCTGCTTCAATTACAGCTTCTTCCGGATTCATTCCCTCATTTATAAGTGTCAGAGTATAATCTAGCAACAATGTTCCGTTTTTTGCAACTAAACCATCCATAACGAGTATACCGATAAGAGAGTATAAATTAATTGTATTATTTGTAAATAATAAAAAGAAAACTGCACCAATTATACCTAAAGGTAGGGAAAACATACGTATAAAAGGTGTAAATACAGATTCATACAATACTGCCAAAAGCAGATAAATCAAAAGCAGCGATAGGCTAAGTGCCATTGCCAGTTCTTCAAAAGAATCATTCATACTGGTTGCCTGTCCAGAAAACGAGTAACTGCTTTTCAAACCAGCACTGTTCAGTTTCTGCGTAAGCTCATTGATGACCTCATTCAGCGGCCGTTCAGTAAGATTGGCTTGTACATTGATAATACGTTCTTTATTTACACGCCTAATAGTAATAGGACCTATACCTTCTTCTACAGTTGCTAGATCCCCTAAATAAACGCTGCCTGTGCCTGTCTGTACAGGAATTGCACGCACTGCATCTAAATCAAAACCGCTGCTGCCGGCAAATCTCACACTGATATCAGTATCATTTCCGCGATTTTTACTGTCATTTGCCAAAACACCGGCACTGCGTCCGCCTATAGCTGCATTAAATGATTGTGCTATATCATTTACAGAGGCATGATAATATTGCAGCTTGTCACGGTCTGGAATTACTTTTATTTCAGGCATACCTTTAACATAGGAATTTTTTATATCTTTCAAGCCTTTTGTATCAGCAAAAATTGCCTCTAGCTTAGCACCCTCTGCTTCCAACTGCTCCATATCATTATTTTTCAATTCTACTTGGACTGGTGAGCGCACTAATGTTCTGCCACCAGATACACCAGTAACTGAAGATTGCAGCTCGTTTACACGAATTTTTACATCGCCTAAATTTTTACGGGCAAAATTACGAATATCCTGTGCTACATCCCAAACATCACGACTGCGTTCGTCTTTACTGCACAAGCTGATAACTATTTTTCCTGTACTTTGAGTAGTAGTAACGTTAGACATGAAATGTTCAATTTCAGGTACTGTCAGCAAATAATCCTCACACTGCAATAAAACAGCATTAGTCTGATCTGCATTACTTCCTGTAGACAATTCTAAATTTATCTGAATCCCATTTTCATCTGTTCGCGGCATATACTCTGACCCTACTACCCCCAAAGGAACGAGCAATACAGCAGTCAAAAAAATTACAGCAACACCGCAAACAAGCTTTTTTGGCTTTGCTAATACCTTACGCAATAAACATTCATATTTCGCTATCGTAATTGCTTCCAAATCATCCATCCAATGCCAAATTTTCCCCTTAGGTTCAACAAGTCCTTTAGCATAAAAACGCGAAGCCAACATAGGAGTAAGTGTAAAAGAAACTACTAATGACATCAATGTAGCAAAAACTATAGTCATTCCAAACTGTTTAAAAAACTGTCCGGTTGTGCTCTGCATAAAGGCAATCGGTAAAAATACTACTATATCACAAAGTGTCATTGCAATAGCTGCCATACCTATTTCATTACGACCTTCTTCTGCTGCTTCAGCCGCAGATTTCCCCTGTTCCAAAAAACGATGGATATTTTCCAAAACAACAATAGAATCATCAACAAGAATTCCTATGCATAATGACATCCCCATTAATGACATCATATTAAAGGTATAACCAGCCATATACATCAGGAAAAAAGTAGCTATTAAGGAAGCTGGTATAGCAATCATTACCGCCATTGATGACTTCCAGCCACGCAAAAAAAGATACAGAACTAAACCTGTAGTAAAAAGTCCTTCCAACAAGGTCTTTAGTGTATTACTTAGTGAGTCACGTACAAAATGTGACTGATCATAAACTACAGTAAAAATATATTCAGGATATTCGTGGCGCAAAGTTTCCAACTGCTTTAATACACTGTCAGCTGTATCAACAATGTTAGCACCGCTTGCTTTGTATATTTCCATAGAAACAGCTTCATTTCCATCTACTCTGCTGTAAGCAACTGCACGTTTATCTTTAGCCTGCACATTAGCAATCTGTCCGAGTTCTATATATTTACCTTCTGCACCTCTAAGCTGAATGTGCGAAATTTCTGCTGCATCCTTATACTGAGCTTGTAAACGCACTGTTTTTTCTAAAGCCTGAGTATACACTGAACCTGAAGAAATAGTAACATTCTCTTTTTTTACCGCAGAAATGATATCCTGCAAAGTTAAGCCGTAATAATTCAGCTTATCTTTATCAACCTCAATAGCAATTTCTCTGCTGCGTCCGCCAGTAACATCAACATCAGCAACACCCACAGATTGCTGTATTCGTTCCTTAAAGGTACTTTCTGCCATAGCATAAATATCATCAAGATTATCCTTAGATGTAACAGCAATCTGTACAATCGGATATTCCTCAGACGAACGCTTAAGTACTGCTGGTTCATCTATTTCATCAGGTAAATCCTTACGAATACGGCTTACTTTTTTTGTTGCCTCTATAGCCACAAGCTCTGCATCTGCTGTACTGTCCAACTCTACAAAAATTTCCGCACGTCCTGGACGCGTTGCTGAACGCACCTGTTTAAAATGCGAAACTGATGACAGTTCATCTTCGATAGGTTTCGTAACCTGCTGTTCTACAGATTCTGTACTTGCACCAGGATAATTGACAATAATACTTATATATTTTGAATCTACATCCGGAAGCAGTTCTACACCTATACGAAAAAAACTGATTATCCCTAAAACACATACCAAGAGATATATCATGCAAATACCGATAGGCCGCTTAATGGAAAAACGGGTAATATTCATTACTTCGCCTCCCCTTCAGCAGCCTCTACAGCTAATCCATTACGCAGACGTGCCAAATTATCAATAATTACCAGCTCGCCTATTTTTAATCCCTGCATAATTTCTGTACTTTCATTATTAGCCGCACCGGTAATAACAGTACGTTCTTTTGCTTTTCCATCGCTCCCCAGAACATATACATAAAACTTACCATCTTTTTCCAAAACAGCGTTTTTAGGCAAATATATAGTAGATTCCTTTTGCAAAAATTTTAATGTTCCCTTAGCAAATAATCCAGCTTTAACATTGTCATTAGGTTCTATGAGTCTAATTCGCAAAATAAACTTATTGGTTTCTCTGTCTCTTGCTGGACTCACATAAATAACTTCACCTTGACAATCCTCACCAACAGCATCCAAGTGCAGTTTAACCTTTGCACCAACACTCACAAAAGCAGACTCAGCCTCTGTAACATTACAATCAACCGTATAACCGCTGTCATCAAGTAACGTCAAAAGTCTGCTTCCAGAAGGTGCATACCCACCAATTTCAGCATTACGGTAAGTTATAACACCTGCACGCGGTGCTCTAAAAATCATATCATGATACTTATTCTGTGCAATAATATACTCCTGCTCACGCCGTGCAGCAATTTGTTCCTGACGATAAACCTGCGAAGGTCTTCCGTTATAAATTCTTTGCTGTGCTAATTCATCATACAAAGCTTTTTTATTAACCAAAGTCTGTTCAACAGAATCAAGATTATATTGCGAAACTGCTCCCTGCTTATAAAGTTTACGATAACGTTCCGCATTTACCTGTGCCAATTTATAATCAGACTCATAACGTGTTAAGTTAGCAGTATAATCAGTGTCATAAGTAGCAGCATTTGCTCCCGCCTCTGCAAAACGTGCCTTTGCTTTCAGCATCTCTGCACGAGCATCATCCAATCGCTGCACAATAAGAATATCTCCTGCCTGTACTCTGCTGCCTAAATTCACATTAATTTCATCTATAAAACCAGCATACTTATTAACTATATCAATCTGAGCCTCAGCCTGCAGTTGTCCGAACAGTTTGATATCTTTATACAATGGCCGTCTGCTGATAATCTGTGTATGCACAATAGGTTTAAGCACTGCTTTCGACGGCACCTTTGATGCAGGAAATAATTTTAATGCCGCAGAAAAAGCCAAACCTATTACACAAACTGCAAACAGGCTAAGTAACTTATGTGATAATATAAAATTTTTAACTTTATAAAAATTTTTTTTCATATAAAGCCCCCTTAAAAGCATCAAAAA
>CAZQQK010000110.1:0-4458 GCA_964595445.1 uncultured Phascolarctobacterium sp. | reverse complement strand
TTATTATGTTACGTATCATCTAATGCTTATACATTTTTCATTTTACTTTACATCTAAACTTTGAACAATATGTGACAAATACTGTGACAATAATTCTAACTATTGAATTATTTATCAATTTATAGTCATGTGTTATAATATAGTAGACACATATACATTAATTTTTGCCATAAAAATCTATAAGAAAAGAGGCAAAGAAAATGAACCCTTTCCAAAAGTTATTTATTGAATATATTGATGCTAAAGAGTTGACAATTTATACACTGGCAAAAATAAGCGGTGTAGAGCGTTCCTATCTGCAAAAAATGAAAAATGGTACACGTCTGCCCACGGAGGAAGCTGTTGTTCATAGTTTGTCACACGCCCTCATGCTTACTCCTAGTGAATCTATAGAATTTTTACAGGCTTATCGTATAACTAAAATGGGAGAAGATGTTTACTATCGCCGCCAGCACGTTAAGGATATTATTTCCAGCTTTTGTGATACACAAATAGTCAATCCTCTAATAACAACCAATAACCTAACTTCCGAACTTGACTTAAATAACAATCACGCTTATATAGACGGTACTGCCAACATTAATAAGCTGCTTAAATCTGTATTAGAGCTTGAAGCACAAAAAAGCCAAGGCTGTATTAAAATTATTGCTCAACCAAGTTACAGCTTTCTTTATGACTGTATATCTACTATTGATTTCAACAGCAATAATACAAAAATAGAAAATATTATCCTCTTTGATAAACTTGATAACCCTAAAAGTTCAAATTATAATCTACGCATTTTCCAGCAGCTTGTATCCAGCCTCTTTTCCTGCGATAATTTCCAACCCTACTATATCCACGATTACGCTGACAGTCTGTTTAATGACACTAGTTTTCTGCCCTATAAAATCATCACCTCTGATTACTGTCTAAGCATTTCTTTTGATATAAGCTCTGCTATGATATCCTCTGAACCTAAATTATTACAGCTTGCCAACCTACACTTTTCTAAACTCATGGCAATTGCCAGTCCTGTTTATAAATTTTTTCGTCCTTCCCCTCAAGAATATTTGCAGGCAACAGCTCTGGAAATGGTCAGTGAACTGGATAACATCGATCACTACAATGTATTCTTTCAACCAAACCTCAATGCATTTGTTCCATTAGACGTTATGCTTGATAGAGTTAATAAAAATATTCTTACTGAAGAAATGCAGAAATTCTTAGTTGATTATTATAAAAGTATTGGCGACCATACGGTAAATGTTCATATTTCCTTTTCCAAAGAAGGCTTAGAACTATTTATGGAAACAGGGCGTATTACAGAAATCCCAGATTTTATGTATAATTATCTGAAACCACAGCAGCGTCTGCGAGTATTAAAGAACATTATTGCAGGTATCCAAAGAGGAAAGTTCATGCCCCGAATTATCAAAAACACCAACTTTAATTTAGCAATGCCTATTTATATAACTGCAACTTCCGCACAAAAAGTTCTTATTTATTACATCACTCGTGAAAAAGGTCTTTCTCTGTTCTATTTAAACGAATTAAATCTGATTAATGCCTTTTATGACTTTCTTGTCTACATACAAGACAGCGATATGGTTTACACGCAGCAGGAAACAACTGAACTATTGAATGATATGTTGGATTATTACCAAAAACATTTTGCCAAAGAACAGACTAAGAATTTGTTAAATTCTAACATATAATATTATTTTTCATACCAAATAACTAAAAAAGAAGGCTTGAATTAATCAAAATTCAAGCCTTCTTTTGCATTAACAATTTTTTCAATAAAAAACAAAATGTATGTAATATGTGACAAAAAAGTGACAGTTTATTTTACTATACTGATATTTACCCTAATTATTTTATATGCTATGATAAAAGGCAATTAATATAATAATTAGAATAAGCAATAAATTATTTATTAGGCGGGGGCTCTATATATGCAGATATTTCATAAACTATTAACTAGATTCATTAGTCAAAAAAATACAACTATTTATACTTTAGCAAAAAATACAGGTATCGAAAGATCTTATATTCAAAAAATGAAATCTGGTGCAAGAATACCGACAGATAAAAACATCATTCTCAAGATTGCTAAAGGTTTAATGCTGACAAACAACGAAACATCTGAATTGATAGAGGCATATTTTATTGCCAAGATGGGTGAAGGAAAATATTTTCAAAGACTATTTGTAAAAAACATTATCAAAAGCTTTGAGGATCTCCCAACAAACAATAATTTAATTTTGGAAAGCTGCACGCAAAATAAACTTGTCATGCAAAGTGACTATGAACATATCTCCGGAATAAGTGCTGTCCACAAATTAGTAAAAGCCGTCATGGAAATCGAAGCCAGCAAAGAGCAAGGGCATATCAAAATTTTAGCTCAGCCAAATTTCACTTATGTCTATGACTGCATATCAATACTTGGAAACAATACCAAAGTTGATAATATTATCTTTTTCTACAATCAGGAAGATGATAATGCTATTAACTATAATTTAGATGTTTTTTATAAATTAATGCCGCTTTTCTTTTCCTGTGAAAATTTTCACCCATATTATATCCATGACCATGTAGATACAATATACAATGATACAGCAGTTTTACCAATAATTATCATCACCAGCGAATATGTCCTGCGTATCGCCAACGATTTTAAACAGGCGCTAATCAGTAAAGATTTACAAATGCTCAAAGTTTTTTCCAACAGTTTTGAGAAAAAAATGCTCAATGCTAAGCCTATTTTTGATACCATAAGCACAGAACCGCAAAAATACTTTGCTGATACCAATACTCTTATGGACTTTGATACTGAATCAAACTACAGTATTATGTATCAGCCATGTATCACGCCATATATTCCAACCGAAACAATTAAAACTATCATTAATCTCCAAATGCTCACACCAAAGCTTACTGAACAAATTAATGAATATCTGCATAATCTAAATACTTGGCATAACTCCTGTATGATGGTTTTTACAGAAGAAGGATTAGAATTGTTTCTTCGCAGCGGCAAAATAATAGAAATTCCTGCCTGTATGATTCAAGGTAGCCTCAGCAAAAAACAGCGATTGGAAGTTGTTGCCAGTTTTATCAAAGAAATAGAAGAAGGTCATGTTATTATTCATATTGCTAAAGCTACATCAATGAAAATTCCACAGTCTATAATTATCACAGCCTATTCTAAACAGTACATTGTTATTCATTATTTTGACAAAAACGGAAATATCCGTATTTTTCGTTTAGAAGAAATCAGCTTGGTAAATTCTTTCCATGACTTTCTGGTTTGGGTACAGGATTGTGATATGGTTTACAGCCAGGAACAGTCTTTGGAAATAATAAAAAATATTTACAACAAACATTTCAATAACGTTTATAAGTAAATAAGCATAAAAAAGAAATCCAAAGAGTAAATATCCACCCGCATAGCGGATGGATATTATTTTTCAGGCATAACCCTAATACTACTAGCCATGCACAGGTGCATCTTTTATCGGCCTGCCAGCCATGTAACTTTTATCTGCTACCCGTAAACGGGTCTCTTGGATCAAACAATGCTATTTGTTCCATTTCTTTATCTCTCTTTAATTGCTTTGCTATATATTACTTTTGCTCTTTATGCATTATGAACTTCTCCTAATGTGAATTTACTATGACTGGCAGATCATTAGTATCATATCACATTAGGAGTTTTTTATTACTTACCACTAAGGCTTCTCGGAACCATGCTACTATAGCGTGATTTTATCATAACTAAATCGAGTGGCACTCGATTTTTCTAATTACATATTTGGTTGCTCGCCTTGCTCCTACTTTTGTAATCAACTCATCCTTTATCATTTTTTCTATCGTAGTTCTCGCCTGCTGTTTTGTAAAACCACATAATTCCTTTATTATTGCATTAGTTATAGCCTTATTTGTACTTAAATACTCCATAATCATATCTTTAGCCTTAATATATTAGACAACCTTATCCCTTGTATACTCTACCTGTGATTTTACAGCTTCGTACACTCTTGCTGTCAACATATACTCCTTGCCCACAATTTCTATCAATCCAAATTTAATTAACTCTATACAACATTTTCTAGCATCTTCGTCAGAAAGCTGTACTATTCTTTGGGCATCTGACAGTCTAATCTTTCTATTTTCAACAATATATCTTAAAATCATCAATTGAGATAATGATAAATTTATTTGCTTGGAGTCTTGCTCTTTCACAATAAATTTTACAAAATCTGGATCTTCCATTCTACTCCCAATAGTTAACTGCACCGCATCATTAAATACTCGATATACTGGATAAGGTTTTCCCATAGATATCATTTCCTTATAAATAATGTGAAATTTCCATTAGCTTCTTATATTTTTAAACAACATTTATATTAACTTTAAGCAAAATTAATAATTAGAAGAATAAAGCTTATCTATTGCACTATTAATAGGTTCCGG
>CAZQQK010000109.1:0-4490 GCA_964595445.1 uncultured Phascolarctobacterium sp. | reverse complement strand
ATAAAAGGAGTGAATTCAAATGATGGATATGAAAAAAATTCTAATAACAACTACTGTTTTAAGTGCTCTGTGTGCAAGTGCTTTTGCCGCTGAATCAGATAAACTGCAGCAAGAAGCAAGTATGCGCAGCAAAGTTAATGCTATTCTTCATCAAGACAACAAAAAAAGCTGTCTGCCTAAAAAAGATTTCGAATCCCATCACAAAAAGCACCTTACAGAAAAACAACGTGAAGAAATACATAAACGCCACGAAGATTGGAAAAAACTGACACCTGAGCAAAGAGATAAAGAAATCAAAAAAATACAAAAAAAGCACCAACAAGAACATGATAAGCATGCTAAAGAAACCATGGCTAAACTTACCAATAAACAAAAAGCTGAAGTTGAACAATTTATAAAAGACGATATCGCTCATCGGCAAATACGCAAAGAAAGATTAAAACAAATGACACCTCAACAACGTGAAGCAGTAAGAGCAAACCGTCCTATGAAACAGCATCCGCCCAGACATGATTTTAAACATCATAAAGACGAATTTCGCGGTCATAATTCGAAGCATCATACCAATGATTTTCCCCCACCGCCTATGAAATAAAATATAAAATCCTCTTTCATCCCTAAATAAATTATATTAGAAAACGCAAAATACACCCGCTTGCCGTCGGGTGTATTTTGCGTTTTTTGATGAGTATGAGTATATCATGAAGCGAAGTCAAAGTATTGACTAAACTCTACGTATATGATACTCTAAAATCGTTTTAAAAACTATCTACATTTTTTAATTTTCGTATATTACTGAACATTTTTCTTTATCTGTACATTTAAAGGAGTTGTAATATTATGGACAGAAGACAGTCCAAGACACAGCAAGCAATTATTGATGCTTTTATAATACTGCTAGCAAAAGAAAACTATGAAAAAATTAGTGTAAAAAATATAATTGATGCCGCAAATGTTGGACGCAGTACTTTTTACAGCCACTTTGAAACAAAAGACGAACTGACTCGCGAAATATGTATAGTTCTCTTTAAACATATCTTCAGCCACGTTATCCCAGCATGCTCCACGCATAATTTTTCCAATTTACCGCAAAATGCGGAGAACCGTATTGCACACATTCTCTATCACTTACGTGATAAACGTGAATACTATCTCAGTATTATAAACTATGATGAAGGCAGACTGTTTCTAAGATTTTTTCGTGAATATATGTTGAAAAACATAACTATAAAAATTCACGGCTCACAGCAGGAAAGACTTCAACAAGTTCCTGAAGATTTTCTCGTAAGTAGCCTCACCAGCAGTTTTGTAGGTATGGTACGCTGGTGGATGAAAAACAATATGCTGCAGCCTCCTGAAGAAGTAGCAGCTTATTACATGACATTGATAAATCCAGCAATTGCAGAATTTGAATCAACAGAAAAACAGCCAATATCACATAAAAGGCAGAAGCAAGACTAAACTCTTACTTCTGCCTTTCACTATTAATACTAAAAAACATTAATATACTCAAATATATTTTATCCAAAACGGATAAGTACTCAACACAATAACCAACGTTAAAACAAAAAAGTCTGCAACTTTCAATGGCTCTGCCTGCATATTCTTATAAGTATTGCTGCCGAACCCTTTTAATTCCATAGATAAAGCTAAAGTTTCTGACTTTGCTACTGCACGCATAACCAAGGGACGAATAACAACAAGATATGCCAAAAAACGCTTAATAACATTGCCGCGGTTAGAATAACCACGACAACTTTGTGCATCCAAAGTTATTTCACTGTCAGTCAAAAAATTAGGTACAAAACGCAATGCTGTTGTCAACATAAAAGCATATTCACAAGGCATATGAAATCTATCTACAAGTGCCTTAGCAATATCCTGAATACGACTTGCTGCCAACAGGCACAAGAAAGCCATAGTCATAACCAACATCCGCAAACCACCGATTAGAGATTTATCAAGTGGAGTTCCAAAAAGCAACTGCAACAAAATCATCAAACCTGTAAATACTGCTAAGCCTCCTATAGCTGCCATGGTCATCTTATCATGCTTAATATAAAGGAGCAAAGCCAGCTCCAACACTAAAATCATGGCAACCGCTTCTACAGGAAGAATAAAAACCCAAGCTGTTACAGCCAAAGTTACAACAATCTGACTAAATGCTGTCAGCTTCATCAGAACTTCACCTCCCTACAAGTCACATTCGCACAAAAATCTATAGGCGTAGCTGCCTCTATACCAAGAACAGAAGCTAAAGACGCTACTGTGGGTCTGCACAATCCCCAACGCTCTACAGGCTGACTGCCATCAAATAGCTTTGATGGAGTTCCGTCAAACACTTTATTTCCATAATGCAAAACCAATGCTCTCTTAGCATAACGTCTTACAATATCCATATCATGTGAAATAAGAACAATAGTAATACCCTTCTTTTCATTAATTGCCTGCAAATAACTCATCATACGTTCTTTTTCCAACGCATCCTGACCATTAGTTATTTCATCTAAAATCAAAGTACGAGGATTAAGTGCTAAAGCAGCAGCTACTCCCAAACGTCGTTTCTGCCCAAAAGACAAAAGGCGCGGATATTCATTACGCAAATCACTTAAACCCATAGCAGCTAAAGCTTCCTCTACCTGCCGTTTAATAGTTTCTTCTGTTAGTTTTTTAGCACGCGGGCCATAAGCAACTTCATCATAAACTGTATCCTCTAAAATCTGCAAATCAGGATTTTGAAAAACATAACCTATTTTATCTGCCAAATCAGCCGGTTCACACTTAACTATATCTTCCCCATCAACCAAAATCTGTCCGCTCCGCGGATGACATAAAGCCATAAAAAGACGGCTAAGTGTAGTTTTTCCACTGCCATTATGCCCCAAAAGGGCTATAAATTCACCATCATCTATTCTGCAGTCCATATCCTTAATTACAGGTTGCCCACGCATATATGCAAAATTAACGTCCTTAGCTTCTAACATCAGCAACTGCCTCCTTCGCTGCTACTATACCATAGGTCTGAAAATCTATTAACGCATCTTTTTCGGTACGCCAATCGCCTAAATCCAAGCCTAATTTTTCTTCAAGACCAAGCTTAATCTGCCACAAAGCCGGCAGCAATGGACGCAGCACAGGATCTTCATACATTTTCGGAGCAGCTGCTTCAAAGCAGTCCGCTGCAACAAGCTCTCCTTCTTTTAGTACCAACATATCAGTTATATAAGGCAAGAGATAATCTATGCGATGTTCTACAACAACAATCGTTGTTCCATACCGCTGATGAATATCATTCACCAACTTATATAAAGACTGTGCTCCATCGGGATCCATAGCAGAAACAGGCTCATCCAGCACAATAATCTCCGGACGTACCGCTAATGTGGCCGCCAACAGCAAACGCTGCCGCTGCCCGCCGCTTAATTCATCCAGCTGATAACTTTCACGACCCGGAAGCCCTACATCTTCCAAAGCACGGCTTGTACGTTCCAAAATTTCTTGTGGTGCAAATCCATGATTTACTAAACTAAAAGCAATCTCTTCGCCAGCCGTTAGAGATACTAACTGACTTTCATAATCCTCCATAATAAATCCTACGGTCATAGCAATATCACTTACTCGTTTGCCTTTAGTACTTTCTCCTTTTATTTTTACATCTCCACTATAACGTCCACCCATATAATAAGGTACTATACCTGTCATAGCTTTACATAACGTTGTCTTGCCTGCGCCACTAGGTCCAGTAATAAGCGTAAAACTGCCTTTTTTTATTTCAAAGTTAATATCACGCAGCACCAAATCAGATTTTTTATAAGCAAAGTAGAAATCTTTTACACTAATTACATTTTCCATCATTTTTCCTCCTGAAAATAAAACAATTTCCGTACAGGAGCGTACAGGAAAAAGGTAATCAACCCATTAAGTAAGGCTACAACAGCTACAACTGGAAGCATAGCAAACAGCCAAACGTGCAGAGGCAGACCTAAGATTAATTTAAGAATAAAGGTAAAAATACCACCGCTAGTCATTGTTGCCATGAAACCTGTGATAAACGGTCGTAGTTTCCATTCACCTAAACCAGCTTTAAACATAGCTTCTACAAGTACACAACAAACAGTAGCACCAGCAAGTTCACTAGCAACATTTCCCAACGGAAATGCTGATTTAGAAGACGGCACAAGCGTTAAGCCAGCAATAAATCCTATGCCAATAGCCTGGGACAGCTTAGGACGTGTCAAATTAATTACTATGGAGTACATAGCAATTGTCCAGTTAGGCGTTACACCGCCAACATTAGGACTTACTGTATGAAGGATAATGCCAATAGCCAACAACATCGCAGTTATAGCAACCCAACGATATCCATCCTGCATAGGTTCTACTTCAATAAGTTCAGGAATCGTTTTTTTATTTTCATCCATGTAAAACACCTCACTCTTAGTTAACTCAAAATAAAGATATACTCTTTTATTATACTATATTCTATGCAT
>CAZQQK010000108.1:0-4522 GCA_964595445.1 uncultured Phascolarctobacterium sp. | reverse complement strand
ATTAATAGATGATTTCGCTTTTGCTTACCGTCCACTCTTGCTATCATAATAATTGTATTTTCTCGTTTTTCCGTTTCTGCTGTTTCATATTGCGGAACAATATTAGGTATACAGATAATATTGGACTTATCTATATATTTCCTAGTAATATCTATAAATGAGGGCAGCAAAACCTGTACACAGGCACATTTTTCTAAAGCATATTTTGTTTTAGCAGTAATACTATTTAATATTGTCTCTGGATCAAAATGAAACATTGTAATAACTGGAGTATTAACCTTTATACTATTAATTAATATACGCGTTGCCTCAACGTTATATGAAATTATTATATCTGGCTTTTCTGCTTCAATAACCGGTTTAATCCTGACTGCTTTTAGTGCATCATTTACCTTTTCATCATATAAGCGTCTTTTTTCTCTATTGCCGCTTAAAGCTCTCCTAATTTTAAATAGTAAAGATTTTTCTTCAGCGAAACCAATGCCAACATTTATAAATTTTACTCCCTTATTAACAGGAAAACCCGGATTGCCAACTGTATTATCCATTCCCACAGCCACAACATCATAGCCACGTTCGTCCAATGCATTAGCCATAGAAAAGAATACCTTCTCTGTCCCCCCCTTAGACTCAATTGTACGCCACAAATCCAATAACAATACCTTCATTTATGTCCTCCTCTTAAATACGCAGCTGTTTATCAAATCTTCCCACTGCTTCCACACTACATCCGGTGCATATTTTTTTATGCTTTCCTTAGCATTTATACCCATTTGCCTACGTAAAACTTCATTATCCATAAGGCAAGCTAATTTTTCAGCAAATTCCTTGCTGTCATCGCACAAAAAGCCATTATATCCATCAATGATTATCTCATTAACAGAAGGTGCATAGCGCATACCAACACAAGGAAGTCCCGCTGCCATAGCCTCTGTTAAAGCTAAGCTAAAGCCTTCTCTCGATGATGGGAATGCAAAAATTTCTGCACTAAGCAATTTTTCTTCTATACTGTCACTTGTCCCCATAAATCTAACCTGCTTAGACAAACTACGTTCTTCAATTAAATGCATTAACTCCTGCTGATAGTCATTATAAGCATCTGTATTTCCATAAATTTCTACATTCCATTTTTTATATTCTTCCTTAATATCAGCAAAAGCATTTATCAAAATTTCAATAGCCTTAGACCTGTCTATACGGTTAACATTAATAATTAACGGCCGTTTGTCCCCCCCGCTTATACATTTACTCGCCTGCTTAACGGTATTAGGAATGCAAACCACTCTTTTGTGCGGAAATATATTTTTTACTAAATTAATATCCGCAGGCATTAACACTTGTACGCAGTCACACTTTTCAATAGAGTCAATACATCTGCCGGAACTTAAAATCGATTCCGCATTTTGATGAAACATGAATATAACAGGTACCTTTAAATCCTCTATTTTATTAATAACATTCATAGCACGTAAATTATATACAATAATAATATCTGGCTTTACCTCTTTTATTACGTCAAGAAATGCTGGCTTTATGAGCTCTGCCTCATAATCATCCCGCATTTTTTGACGTTTTCTTTTATTAATAATAAATGCACCTTTAATTGTAGGTATCAAATGATTTATTTTAAAATATGGATTATATATTTTTACACTTTCATCCAATTCAAAAAAAGGCTTCCCTTGTTCTTTATCAAAAACTAATATTGATACATTATCGCCTTTGGCAGCGAAATGATTAGCCATATTACACAGCACTTTTTCCGCTCCGCCAGCACAATTAACAAATTTGTTATTGCTAACTAATAATATTTTCATTATAGAACCCCCATGTAAATATCGTTAATATATAACATAATTTATAGCTTGATTTTTATTATATTTTATAAGCAGCATTACCACATTCCAGTAAAATGATGAATACAATGTGTATTTTCCGTTGTTCCCCATTTATCTTTATCTAAAGGCGGTGAAAACCAATCTCTGGGATAAATATGTACACCACATGGCAAATGCATTTCTTCGCCCTTAAGCTTAACACCATAATACATTTTGGTAATCTTGCTGACAACCTTTGTATTAGCAATCTCCGTATAATCATCATCACAGTGAATACAGCTGTACCATAACAGCATTTGGGCAATCCAAGGATGATACTTTTTAAATCCTATAGCAGCCATTGCTATCAAATTTAATGATTCAAAAGAAGTAAATCCATCTTCCTGCAAAAATTCATCAAACGGTTTAAGCAGCTCTATATCTGTATCAAGATAAATACCGCCTTCATAATACAAAGCATGCAGTCTAGCAACATCAGCAATAAATGCCCATTTTTTCCTTTGCAAGGCTTCCTGTGCAAAAGGATATTTTGCAAAAGGGAAATTATCTTCTGACCAACATTTTAATTCATAGTCAGGTGCTGCTTGTTTCCAAGTATCAACATATCTTTGTACATCAGGTGGCATTGGCTTGCCGCCAAACCAACAATAATGAATTACTTTCGGTATTTTTTCACTATGATTCAGCTTTTCCCCATAGGGATTCATAAATCTGGTTAACAATGAATGTTTTAATAAATCTTTATGGAATTTTATTTTTTGGCGAAGTTCATTTAAATGATAACGCCAACCAATATATTTTCTTCTGTTATTGATATGAAGCTGTAAAATTTCAATTATGTCTGTTTCAGCTAAAAAATGTAAATTATACATATGCCCCCCCTCAAAAGGCAAATTATGATTATCTCCTGCAACAGCAATATGAATATTTCTGAATCGGTCTAAATATTTAACCAATTTTATAAAATCATCGTATTCTCTATCTACAACACTGGGAATAATAAATGTTATGTTTTTATCAGAAAGCTGTAGATAAGATTTTTTAATTTGGTAAAGCAATTTCCAATCATCTAAAGGAACAATAAATGCGTTTATATCGCTCTCATTGGTATAGGCATATATTTCATCACAAATTTTTAGAAAATCCTTGCTTTTTCTAAATGTATTTTTCAACTTATGCACAGGTATTTTTCCCACAGCAGCTGTTTCTTCAATACTATATGCTGTATAAATTTCTATATAATGTTTTTGTTCACTAAATATCTTTTCTATAATATTATTTACTGTATAATTAATTGCTGCATATAAATTAATTAGTGCTATCTTCATAAGCCAAATCTATCCCCTTACCCGAAAATTTTTACCCAAAAATCTGCCAGCTTTAGCCTAAACATTTGCCTTGTAATAGATTTTCCTTTCATATTATTCCCTGGCTGCGGCATAGGAAAATCTTTGAAAGCGGTAAGCTGCAAATAATGATAATATTTATCGTTAAAGCCATTATGAACAGTAAACTCCCATGGTTTATATCTGCCTGCATAATGAAGAATGGCTATATTCTTTTTTGCTGCAACAGCATTTTTTCTAAAAGTTTTGTTAAAAACAATCTTAGTAAACAAATTAAATACAGGAGGAATAACATTCCAACGTAATGGAAGTCCCCCCCATTTATACATAAATATCTTATTTAATGCATCTTGATCATGATGCGGAAAATTTCCAACTGATGCCAAATCAATAACCTGTTTTGCATAATTATGCTCTCTCCACTGCTGAACATCAATAATTAAAACACCAGAATTAAAATATTCCCTGTCTAACGGCAACTGCAAAAATTTATGCTTTTGATGCATGAATCTGCCAGATGCCATGATACCATAATCAGCAACAGCAGCCAACGGAAGGTTCTGCATATCATAATTCCATAACTGCTCAATGTCATCTAATACTAATAAATCTACATCACAATAAATTATTTTGTTAACATCTTTCGGCAAAATCTCCGGCAAAGCCAAGCGAAAATACGCTGCCCTGCTGATATGTCCACTAGTATATAAATTATTAAATGTTGCTTTATCTGTTAAATCAATTATTTCTAGTTCTGCTCTATATTTATCAGCCGTTTGCTTCAGCAGTGAAAGCTTTTTAGTATCAATACCATCGCTCAATAAAAAAAATCTTATTTTATGTTGAGTTTTTGAGTTTTTCATCACAGAAGCTATGACAACAGCCGCATGCTGTGCATAGTTATCATCAGCTGCCAAAGCAATATTTATTATATTCATATGCCACCTCTATAAAATAAATGCTTTACTAAAATTATACTATAAAATATTCTGTATTACCATTGTCTGCAAGTTTAAGTAAGTAAGATATTTGCTTTGCCATACAGATTATATTATAATATTTTACAGAAATTTTCTGCAAAAAGGAGTCTTACACTAATGCTTAATTATATAATTTTAGGTTTTTGCTTTTATATCCTTTCATACATCTTTTATGTTAATATATCCCATGGTTTAGGTCACAAAGCAGAATACTTGCAACTTAGACGCTTTATCCCCTGTGCTGTTTGTGCAGTTCTGCCTTTAGCCGCAGCCCATCTAAACTTTTTAAATCCACTATTCATCACAAGCCTTATTGTCGGTATCGCTTGGATTATAACTTATCCTTTGCTTTACTATA
>CAZQQK010000107.1:0-4526 GCA_964595445.1 uncultured Phascolarctobacterium sp. | reverse complement strand
ACCACAGCCTTCATGCAGCTTATGCCCCATCTTTTCTTCTTTAACATCAAGATAATGTGCATTATATTTATTAGGCTCCATAATAATAGGAACTCTATCAGTAATTGTAATACCATAACCAGAAAGACCTATACGTTTAGCAGGATTATTAGTAATTAAGCGAATACTGGTAAGCCCTAAATCTGCTAGAATCTGTGCTCCCATACCATAGTCACGCAAATCAGGTGCAAAACCAAGGCGCACATTAGCTTCAACAGTATCTAAGCCCTTATCCTGTAATGCATAAGCACGTATTTTATTCGCCAGTCCAATACCTCTGCCCTCTTGCCGCATATAGACAACAGCACCACAGCCCTCTTTTTCAATCATCTGCAATGCTGTAGCCAGCTGGTCGCCGCAGTCGCAGCGCAGACTTCCGAAAGCATCTCCTGTAAGGCACTCACTATGTACACGCACCAATACATCTTTTTTACCATTAACATCGCCTTTAACTATTGCAACATGGCACAAATCATTTAAATCATTCTCATAAGCAATAATACGAAAATTTCCATACTTTGTGGGCAAAGATGCCTCAGCTACACGATGGATCATTTTCTCGTGAGCCTTACGATAAGCAACCAGCTCTGCAACTGTTATGAATACAAGATTATGTTTTTTCGCAAATTCTATTAAATCCGGAGTACGTGCCATATGTCCATCATCATTCATAATTTCGCAGCAGATACCAACAGGCTTCAATCCTGCAAGCTTACATAAATCAACTGTCGTTTCTGTATGACCTGTCCGCACCAATACACCACCGCTACGTGCTCTAAGTGGAAATACATGACCTGGACGGCGAAAATCTCCAGGCTGTGCTCCTTCTTCTGCACATTTTTTCATCGTATAAGCACGCTCATAAGCTGAAATACCAGTAGTTGTATCCACATGGTCAATAGATACAGAAAAAGCAGTTTCATGATTATCTGTGTTCTTACAAACCATTGCACCAAATTGGAGTTTATCCATAACAGAAGCATCAGCAGGCATACAAATCAAACCACGTGCTTCCTTAGCCATAAAATTTATAGCCTCCGGAGTACACAGCTCTGCTGCCATAATTAGGTCGCCTTCATTTTCTCTGTCTTCATCATCTGTCACTAAAACCATTTTGCCTAATTTAATAGCCGCAATAGCTTCTTCAACTGTATTATACTTAAATTTGTCCATAATTTATCTACTCACTTTCTGCTGCTCATATAAATCCATTTTCAAGCAGCATATTTTTATTTAAATCAGACTGTACTGATTCCTTGCTGCCAAAGCTTAGCATACGCTCTACATACTTCCCAATAATATCTGTTTCCAAATTAACAACATCACCAATATCTTTAAATCCTAACGTCGTTTCCTTAGCTGTATGCGGAATTAATGAAACCGAAAAGCTTGTTCCCGTTACTTTAGTTACAGTCAGGCTTATACCATCTATTGCAATACTGCCTTTTTTTATAACATATTTTAATAATTCAGGAGAAGCTTCTATCTCTACCACAACCGCTATTCCCTCTGGTTTACGAGAAACAATAACTCCAAGACCCTCAACATGTCCGCTTACAATATGTCCGTCTAATCCATCACACAAGCGAAGGGTTCGCTCCAAATTAACCCTGTCTCCATTATGCAGTCTGCCAATATTTGTTAAACGCACTGTCTCCGGCATTACATCAGCAGTAAAAGCAGAGCTGTCCAACTGTACAACTGTCAAACATACTCCATTTACAGCTACACTGTCACCAATTTTTAAGCCTATCAGCACCTTAGAGGCTGTTATTGTAAGATGATAGGAATCTCCCTGCGATACCAATTTTTGTACTTTACCAAGTTCTGCAACCAATCCTGTAAACATTATTCTCTCCTTACTAAGCATGCTTATATAAATCCGGCAGCAAACCTGTAATCATAAAGTCATTGCCAACTTGTTGACATTCAACTTCCTGCAAGTTCCATCCAGATTCAACTAATGTGCTTCCAATCCCACCAATAGGAGATAAGGCTGCTTTTCCACCAATAAGCTTAGGAGCAATAAAGGCACATATCCTATCTGCCAATCCAGCATCAAAAAAAGCTCCATGTATTTCACTGCCGCCTTCAACCAGCAAACTTGTAACTCCTCTTTGTGCTAATTCCTGTACAACCTGTAGTATAGGAAGACGACCATTTTTCAACGGCAGACGAATCACCTGTACATTAGGTAAAGCTGCCAAAGCATTAGCTTTTATATCATCAGCTTTAATACCTGTAAAAATAAAAGTTTCTGCCGCAGGATTAAGAACTGCTGACATAAGTGATATACGCAAATGACCATCTAAAACTACACGTATCGGATTTTTTCCTTTAACCAACCGTGTTGTCAGTTCAGAATCATCAGCCAATACTGTACCAACTCCAACTAACACTGCATCATGCTGCTTACGCAGACGATGTGCCAAAGTTCTTGCATATTCTCCAGTAATCCATTTACTGTCACCTGCTGACGTAGCTATTTTTCCATCAAGTGTCATTGCATATTTTAAAGTAATAAAAGGACGCTGTTTAGTAATCCATGTAAAAAAGCGTTCATTAAGACGTTTGGCTGCATTTTCACAAACACCAGTTATAACTTCAATTCCCTGCAGCCGCAGATAAGCTATTCCCTGTCCAGCAACCTTGGGATTAGGATCAGTACAGGCAATAACAACTTTGCGGATACCTGCTCGCGCTAATGCCACACAGCAAGGACCAGTACGTCCATAATGTGCACAAGGCTCCAGCGTAACATAAGCAGTAGCACCACGTGCCAGACTCTTAGCTTCTTCAAGTGCATTAATCTCTGCATGTGCTTCTCCCGCTTTATGATGATAACCTTCACCAACTATATTTCCTTCATCATCAACAATCACACATCCAACCATTGGATTAGGACTTGTGTCCCCATCTGCCTGCGTCGCCAAATCTAATGCCCTCTGCATATATTGTTCATCTGTCATTAGCTCACCTCCCAAAAATAAAACGCACTCAGACATATTGAGGCCTAAGTGCGTAAAATATACTTTGCATTCACCTTTTATCATCCAGACTATACTGTCGGTACTGGAATTACACCAGTTCATGCCAGACCTCGCAGTCACAGCTAGCGGACTTTACCGCCGATCGGGAATTACACCCTGCCCCAAAGGTTCTTAATATTAAGTTGTTTTTATTATAGTTAGAAAAATAAACTATGTCAAGCAACTAAACTGTGAAAATAGTACTTTTTTGATACATTAAACAAGCAGCAAAATTAAATATCAATTCAAAATTATACTTAAATTTCAAACTTTATTTTGCAGCAGCTTCTTTAATAATCTCATAAGTCCATCGTGCTGTATTATATAAATCCTCCTCCTTTAAATATTCTTCAGTAGTATGCACATTGCTCATTCCTGTTGCCAAAAGACCACACGGCAGACCATATCCACAAAGATAATTTCCATCACTACAGCCGCCTGTTGTTTTCAGTTCCACAGGAAATCCTAGATTTGTTGCTGCCTTTGCTGCCAACTTAATACATTCATGCTCTTTACTTAACTCTACTGCTGGACAGCCTTCAACTACCTCAAATTCAACTTCACCATGACCTGCTTCTATTGTTTCTTTAATAAGCGCTATAGTTGAATCCTTTAAGGCTTCCAAACGCGGTACATTTAAAGAACGCATATCAATGACAAAATTTGCCTCTGGACAAACAATATTAGTACCTACGCCCGCATTAAAGACACCAATATTAAATGTAGTTTCCTCATCTAAACGCCCATAGGCAGGCAATTTACTAAGTGCTTCTGCTGCCAGCATAATCGCATTTACCCCTTCTTCTGGAGCGATACCTGCATGAGCTGCTTTGCCTTTAACCGTAACATAAATGTCATATAATTTAGGAGCTGCATAAGTAATTTCTCCAGGATTTCCACCAATGTCCATACAATATCCATAATCAGCTTTAATCCAAGATTTATCAAGATTGACTACACCAAGACAGCCTATTTCTTCACTAACAGTAAAACATAATTGTACATCACCGTGAGGAATCCCATCCTCTTTCAATGCACGTACTGCTTCCAGCATAGAAGCTATGCCAACCTTATCATCGCCACCCAAAGTAGTTGTGCCATCGCTATAAAGAACACCATTTCTGCGTATAACTTTCGTACCTGTAGTCGGTGCAACGGAATCCATATGTGCTTCAAAAAGCAATACTGGTGCCTCTGGTACATTACCTTTGAAATATGCCCAGACATTGCCGCAAGTACCGCCAGTTTTTTCATGAGCCTTATCCATTTCAGGTTCTAGACCAAGTTCACGCAGCTTAGCCATTACCATTTCTGCTTCCTGCTTCTCGTCCTTGCTGGGACAAGGTACACTTACCAATTCAATAAATTCATTAATCAATCGTTCTTTATTAATCATTGCCACACCTCAAAAATTCAACAGTATCTTCAATAATACTTATAATTTATATGTATTAATTA
>CAZQQK010000106.1:0-4532 GCA_964595445.1 uncultured Phascolarctobacterium sp. | reverse complement strand
TAATGTAACGAGTCATTGCGATACGAGCTGCCTCAATCTGGCGGTTGGTAATCCATGCGGGTTCCAATGCTACCAGACCAAAATCGCCATGAGCAATTTTATTACCGCGCATAGCACGGCCGGTCATACGACCTCTATGTTGTTTACGATGTTTGACTCTCTTCGGTAATAACATGTCTGATTATGCCTCCTTTGCTGGAGCAGTTTTAGCTGCTTCTTTGCTTTCAGGAAGAACTTCACCCTTGTAAATCCATACTTTTACGCCGATACGGCCATAAGTAGTATGTGCTTCTGCAGTGCCGTAATCAATGTCAGCACGCAGGGTGTGCAGAGGAATGCTGCCTTCACGATAGGATTCGCTGCGAGCGATTTCAGCACCACCAAGACGACCGCCGCAGGTAATTTTGATACCTTTAGCACCCATACGCATGGTACGACCTACGCATTGTTTCATAGCACGACGGAAAGCAATACGACGCTCCAACTGTGCTGCAATATTCTCTGCAACTAAGGTTGCGTCCATATCCGGGGTTTTTACTTCTACGATATTGATATCGATAGCGCTTTCAGTCATTTTCTTCAGGTCAGTTTTCAGCAGTTCAATATTGCTTCCTTGACGACCGATTACCATACCGGGTTTTGCAGTATAGATGGAAATGCGGGCTTTATTGGATGCGCGTTCGATTTCTACTTTAGAGATACCGGACAGGAACAATTTTTCTTTAATGAATTCACGAATTTTAATATCTTCTAACAGGTACTTCTCATAGTCTTTGTCAGCGTACCATTTGGAATCCCATCCTTTGATAACGCCAACACGGAGACCATGCGGATTAACTTGTTGACCCACTATCTTTTCCCTCCTTCTGACGGGATGTTATTTTTCTTTAACTGCTACAGTTACGTGGCTGGAACGTTTCAAAATTTTGAAAGCCTGTCCACGGGAACGAGGATGTATACGTTTCATGGTCGGACCTTGATCTACAAAACAGGAAGATACGATCAAATTATCCACGTTCATATCATAGTTATGCTCTGCATTTGCTACTGCACTTTGCAGAACTTTTTCAATCACCTCAGAACCAACCTTCGGGGTGTGTTTGAGGATCGCGAATGCTTCACCAACGGATTTGCCGCGGATCAGATTAATTACGATGCGCAGTTTGCGCGGCGCAATGCGGATATATTTTGCAATTGCCTTTGCTTCCATGCTGCTATGCCCCCTTTCCCCTTATTTTAAACCAGTGGTCTTATCTGCGTGACCTTTGTAAGTACGAGTGGGAGCGAATTCTCCCAATTTGTGGCCTACCATATCCTCAGTGATAAACACTGGAACATGTTTGCGTCCGTCATGAACCGCAATGGTGTGACCAACGAAAGACGGAATAATAGTAGAGCTGCGAGACCAAGTCTTAACAACTTTTTTATCATTAGCGGCATTAAGCACGTCAATTTTTTTCAAAAGACTTGCATGGACAAAAGGTCCTTTTTTAACTGATCTGGACACTAGGTTAGCCTCCTTTCTTTATCCTGTTATATTATTTGGTTCTACGTTTCAAAATCAACTTAGTAGAAGCCTTTTTCTCTTTACGAGTACGAGTACCGAATGCACATTTACCCCACGGAGTAACAGGACGTTTACGACCAACTGGGGAATGACCTTCACCACCACC
Source organism: uncultured Phascolarctobacterium sp. (assembly GCA_964595445.1). Lineage (GTDB taxonomy): Bacteria > Bacillota > Negativicutes > Acidaminococcales > Acidaminococcaceae > Phascolarctobacterium_A. The sequence continues at coordinate 2,859 of CAZQQK010000106.1, read as the reverse complement.
ATGCGGATGGTCGTTAGGATTCATTACAACACCACGGTTAGCAGGACGAATGCCCAACCAACGACTACGGCCAGCTTTACCAATGCAGATGTTTTCAGCATCGATGTTACCTACTTGACCAATAGTTGCGCGGCAGTTGATGTGAACTTTACGAATTTCACCGGAAGGAAGACGGAGCAGAGCATAATCGCCCTCTTTAGCCATCAGCTGAGCGCTGGCACCAGCACTACGTGCCATTTGAGCACCTTTACCAATCTTCATTTCCACATTATGTACGGTAGTACCAAGCGGAATATTTTTCAACGGCAGGCAGTTACCAATTTTGATATCTGCTTCCGGACCGCTTACAACAACATCGCCAACTTTTAAATCAAGCGGAGCAATGATATAACGTTTTTCGCCATCAACATAATTGATGAGTGCGATACGAGCGTTACGATTAGGATCGTATTCAATAGTAGCAACTTTAGCCGGAATACCATCTTTATTGCGTTTGAAGTCAATAATACGATATTGTCTTTTATGACCGCCGCCTTGATGACGAACAGTCATTTTACCGGTATTATTACGGCCAGCATGTTTATTGAGTTTTTCAACAAGCGGGCGGTAGGGCTTATCAGTCGTAATCTCTTCGAAGGCAGACACAGTAATAAAGCGTCTGGAAGGAGAATACGGATTAAAGCTTTTAATAGCCATTTAACTTACCTCCTATGCGTTAATTACATTCCTTCGAAAAGGGGAATCGTATTGCCTTCAGCAAGCTTCACGATTGCTTTCTTATAATCGGAACGTTTGCCAACATACTTACCCATGCGTTTAGTTTTTCCTAATACACGGATAGTATTAACATTTAATACTTTAACGCCAAAAACTGCTTCAACAGCTTGACGAATTTCTACTTTGTTAGCATCCAGAGGAACCTGGAAAGTGTATTTGTTCTCCTGCATCATCTGAGAAGTTTTTTCGGTGATGATGGGACGAAGCAGTAAATCGCGAGGATTAGCAGCCATTATGCGAGCACCTCCTCAATTTTTTCTACAACATCTTTAGCAAGGAATACCTTGCTGCTGTTCAGGATATCAAAGCAGTTCAGACCCATGTTGGTAATAGCTGTTACTTTCGGCAGATTACGTGCAGAAAGTGCAACATTTTCATTAGAACCATCAGTGATTAACAAAGCTTTTTTGTCAGCAGCTTCAAAAGTTTTCAACAGAGAAGCTACTTGTTTAGTTTTCGGTGCATCGAAAGCCAAGCCTTCAATAACTACCAATTCACCAGCTGCAACTTTTGCAGACAGTGCACAGCACAATGCTAAACGACGAGCCTTACGAGGCATTTTCTTTGCATAGCTGCGGGGTTGCGGACCAAAAGTGGTACCACCGCCAACCCATACTGGGGAACGGTTAGAACCGCAACGAGCACGGCCAGTTCCTTTTTGTTTCCAAGGTTTACGACCGCCGCCACGAACGAGTCCGCGGGTTTTTGTAGCGGAAGTACCTTGACGTTGGTTAGCGAGCTGCATAACAATTGCTTGATGAACTACAGCTTCATTAAACTCAGCGCCAAATACAGAATCATTTAATTCTATTTCACCGGTTTGTGCACCGGTCAGATCATATACTGATAACTTCGGCATTAGAAGCATCCTCCTTTCTTTCGCTTATCTTATTTTTTGTTCGGTTTTACGGTTTCTTTTAAAACAACATAAGAACCAGTAGCACCAGGGATAGCACCCTTAACCAGAATAAGATTACGTTCTGCATCAACTCTAACAATAGTAAGACGTTGAACAGTTACGTTTGCATTACCCATACGACCAGGCAGTTTTTTGCCTTTAATTACGCGACCGCCAGGACCGGAATGCATTGGGCCCATTGAACCAGGCTCACGATGAGATTTAGAACCATGTTTCATAGGTCCGCGAGAGAAATTATGGCGCTTAATAGTGCCTGCAAAACCTTTGCCGCGGGAAACGCCACTTGCGTCAATCAGTTCGCCTGCAGCAAAAATATCAGCAACGATTTTATCACCTACTGCATACTCAGAAGGAGCAGATAAACGCAACTCTCTGACAAATTTAACCGGTGCTACACCAGCTTTGTCAAAATGGCCTTTCATCGGTTTGGTGGTATGTTTTTCTTTAATTTCGCCAAAACCAAGTTGAACAGCATTATAACCATCTGTTTCTTCGGTTTTGTTTTGAAGTACAACGCAGGGGCCTGCTTCTACAACAGTAACAGGAATCAGTCTGCCATCAGCTTCAAAAATTTGGGTCATGCCCAGTTTTTTGCCTAAGATACCTTTAGCCATTATTGCACCTCCTCCTTACAGTTTAATTTCGATATCTACGCCAGCAGGAAGATCTAAACGCATTAAAGCATCAACAGTCTTACTGGTGGGTTCCAGAATGTCTACCAGACGTTTGTGAGTACGCATTTCGAATTGCTCACGAGAGTCTTTGTTTACATGAGGAGAACGCAGAATCGTGTAAATATTTTTTTCTGTAGGAAGGGGAATCGGACCGGAAACTTGAGCGCCGGTACGTTTTGCAGTTTCTACAATCTTAGACGCACTTTGGTCGAGTGCTTTATGGTCATACGCTTTGAGGCGTATTCTGATCTTTTGAGACTTATTAGCCATTAAAAATTTTCCTCCTAAATTCGCCCAGTTTCTATGAACGGACATACTCCGTGAAAATCTCCCTGTCTAACAGGCAAGCAACCTTTCACATCATCGCAGGGCCATACCAACAAACATAAGAATAGAGGGGGAAGTATCCCCCTCATCTTCCAGGGATTTAACTTAAAATTATTTGCTTTCTACTTCAGAAACAACGCCAGCACCAACGGTACGACCGCC
>CAZQQK010000105.1:0-4831 GCA_964595445.1 uncultured Phascolarctobacterium sp. | reverse complement strand
TGTATTTTTATGAGAAAATTCAGCAAGGAAGTGACGGAATGGAATTTGTAAAATCTGCTGATGTAGTTGTTATTGGTGGCGGCATTGTAGGTACTGCTGTATTGCGTGAGCTTTCCAAATATGACCTTAAATGTATTCTTCTGGAAAAAGAACCTGATATTGCTATAGGAACTACAAAAGCTAACAGTGCAATTCTGCATGCAGGCTTTGATGCTCCAACTGGCAGCTTAAAGGCTATTACTAACGTTCGTGGTAATCTTTTGTATCATGAATTGGAAAAAGAGCTTGATCTTGATATAAAATGGACAGGTTCTTTGGTTGCTGCAACAACTGATGAGGAAATGCAGACTTTGCAGGAACTGCTGCAGCGCGGACGTGCAAACGGTGTAGAAGGATTGCAGCTGCTTTCTAAAGAAGAGGTTTTGGAACAAGAGCCTAATTTAACTACAGTCAAGGGTGCATTGTGGGCTCCAAGTGCTGGTGTATGCTGGCCTTTTGGTGCTGCTGTTGCCTTTGCTCAATGTGCTGTACAAAATGGTGCGGAAGTAATTCGTGACTGCAAAGTTTTAGGTTTTGTAAAAGAAAATGGTAAGATTACAGGTGTAGAAACATCTAAAGGTATGATTTCTGCTAAATATGTAGTCAATGCTGCTGGTATTTATGCAGATGAGATTGCTAAATTGGCAGGAGATGATACTTTCTCTATTACTCCGCGTAAGGGAGAATATATTTTGTTTGATAAGACTGCTTGCAGCAGCCTTGTTTATGGTGTAGTATTCCCTACTCCTACTAAAAAATCCAAAGGCATTCTTATTTGTACCACTACTCATGGCAATACTTTCATTGGCCCAAATGCTAATGAACAGGATTCTAAAGAAGATCTTGCTGTAACTTCTTCTGGGATGAATGAAATTATTGCTTCTGCAAAGAAGTTAATACCGAATCTGCCTATGGGTGCTGCAATTACTGAATTTGCAGGACTGCGTGCAGTTTCCAGTACTGGTGATTTTGTTCTTGGTCCTTCAGAAAAAGTTGACGGTTTATTTAATGCTGCTGGTATGCAGTCTCCCGGATTGACTGCTGCTCCTGCTGTTGGAGAATTAATTGCTAATGAAATTGCTAGAATAAGCGGTGCTGCTAAAAAAGCTGATTTTAAGGCTGCTCTGCCTAAGAAGAAAGCTTTTAATCATCTGACAAGCAGTGAACAAGCTGCTAAAATTGAAGAAAATAATCTTTACGGTCGTGTAATCTGCCGTTGTGAAACTGTTACTGAGGGTGAAATTGTAGAAGCAATTAACTCTCCTGTCGGAGCACGCACTGTTGACGGTGTAAAACGTCGTACACGTGCTGGTATGGGACGTTGTCAAGGTGGATTCTGCGGTCCGCGTGTAACACAGATTTTGGCACGTGAATTGAAAATTTCTGTTCCGGAAGTATTGAAAGAACGTACTGACTCTAATATGTTCTATGAAAAATATCCTGTAAATGGCGGGGAGGAATAATAATGAACCAATTATATGATGTAATTATTGTTGGCGGTGGTCCCGCTGGTCTTTCTGCTGCATACAGTGCTTGGCAAAATGGTGCTAAAAAGATTATTGTAATAGAGCGTGACCGAGAATTGGGCGGTATTTTACAGCAATGTATTCATAATGGCTTTGGTCTGCACCACTTTAAAGAGGAGCTTACAGGCCCTGGTTATGCACATCGCTGCATTGAACTTGTTGCTGATAAACCAGAGATAGAAACTATGGTTGATACTATGGTTTTAGATGTACAAAATAATAAGACTGTTATTGCAGTTAATCCTGAAAAAGGTTTATTGAAATTGGAAGGCAAAACAGTTATTTTAACTATGGGCTGCCGCGAACGTACTCGTGGTGCAATCCGTATTCCTGGTGAGCGTCCTGCTGGTGTGTTTACTGCTGGTGCTGCTCAGCGTATGGTTAATATGGAAGGTTATTTGCCTGGACATAAAATCGTTATTTTGGGCAGCGGCGATATTGGTCTAATTATGGCACGCCGTATGAGTTTAGAAGGATGTAAGGTACAGGCTTGTCTGGAAATCTGCCCATTTTCCAATGGCTTAACACGTAATATTGTACAATGTTTGAATGATTATGACATTCCTTTGTATTTATCACATACAATTGTTGCAATACATGGTGAAGAACGCGTAACTGGTATTACTGTTGCTAAAGTTGATGATCATATGACACCTATTCCGGGAACAGAATTTGATATCGAATGTGATACAGTGTTGTTATCTGTTGGTTTGATTCCTGAAAATGAGCTTTCTCGCGGCTTAGATTTAGAAATGAATCCGTTGACTAATGGACCTGTTGTTGACCAGCATCGCGAAACCAGTTTGGATGGATTTTTTGCAGCAGGCAATGTTGTTCATGTGCATGATTTAGTAGATTTTGTATCAGAAGAAGCTGAGATTGCAGGTAAATATGCTGCTATGAAGGCTAATGATAAGTTGGCAAAAGATAACCGCAGTGTTGTGGTTAAAGCTGTCAATGGCGTTCGTACCTGCGTGCCTCAAAAATTAACTTTGCCGGCAGAAATTCCTGCTGATGAAAAAATAAAACTTTTTATGCGTGTAGCTGCTCCGCATCGTAAAGTTAAATTGGAAGTAAAAAGTGGTGACAATGTATTGCTTTCACGTCCTTTACCTGTTGCAAAACCAAGTGAAATGATAGCAGTAGAAATCCCAGCTGGCAAATTTGCACAGATTGGTGAAGAAGTTACTGTTGGTCTGGTGCTTTAAGGAGGGGATAGAATGGCTGCTGAAACACGTGTTATGAACTGCATTATGTGCCCTATGGGCTGTGAAATGAATGTTACTATTGAAAATGGTGTTGTGACTAATGTTGTAGGCAATACTTGTCCGCGTGGTGCTAAGTATGCTAATGATGAGGTTACTGCACCAAAGCGTATGCTTACCTCTACTGTTGCAGTAGAAGGCGGTATGCTGCCCCTTTTGCCTGTAGTATCTGCTAATGTATTACCTAAAGAACGTATTTTGGACTGCGCACGTTATCTGCGCGGTGTAAAAGTTCAGGTTCCAGTAAAAACTGGTGATGTAATAGTCAAAGATATTTTAGGTTTGGGCGTAGATATTATTGCCAGCCGCGATATGTAATTTATAATTGTTAAAAATAAAAAGTTCTTCTGTGTACTGTTTTTTACTAAACATACAACAGAAGAACTTTTTTATTGTTTTAAATTAAGTATTTTTAGCTACGATTGCACCTACTGCTGCTCCAATAAGAAAACCGGTAATTGCTTTGCGGTTACTATGTGCTTTGCTTACACTATCTTTATGGTGATGCCTGTGATTTTCATAACGTTCTGTATGACGTGGAGGAGGCGGTGGTGGATTGCGTCTGCCATGAGCAGATGCAATATTAGCAATAGGTAAAGATAGAAACATGATAGCTAATGCCAGAGAAATGATTTTTGTTGTATGTTTTACAGTGTTAGTCATAATTTGTACACCTGCTTTCTTGATTAAATTTGCTGTTAATGTATTTCCTTTATCTGCTTATATAATAAAGGAAGTATATGACGAAAATATGGCAATAAAAATATTTAAGGGAAAAATTTTTGAACCGTTTTGTAAATATTGTAGCAGTACGTCTAGTAATAAAGAAGTTATTTGCTTTTTTTTATTTAAATTTTTCACAAAAAGTCCAATTTACGTTATTATTAAACTAGTCTAAATTATTACCCCCTGCCCCATCATTTTAGGTCAAGGAGGCTTTTTTATGAAAAATATAGCGTGTGCGAAAGAATATCTTAATTATAAAACAATAGGACTGATATTAGGTGGGTCATTTATCTATGCTATTGGATTTAATATGTTTATTTTGCCATGCCGCCTATATAATGGAGGTTTTTTAGGCATTGCCCAATTAATAAGTTATTTTTGTCAGAATGTATTAAAGTTAAATTTTTCTGCTGATACTGCAATTGGTGCGATTTATTTTTTGCTTAATATTCCTTTAATGCTTATTGCTATGCGGATATTTGGCAGTGAGTTTTTGATAAGGTCAGCTGTTTGTATAACAAGTTATAGTGTGCTTTTAACAATAGTGCCGGTAGCCAGCCGTAATTATCTGCCGGATACAATTACTGCTTGTTTAGCAGGCGGTATATTATGTGGTATAGGTTGTGCGATGACGTTAATGAGTAAGGGCAGCGGCGGTGGTGAAGGTATACTTGGTTTGCTGCTGATGCATAAATATCATAATATGAGTGTGGGAAAAGTTTTCAATATTATTAATATATTTGTTTTTGGAACTTGTATTTTTGTCTATGATTTAGCTGTAGCTGTTTATTCTATTTTTTTTGCTGTTATAACTGCTGTTGTTTTGGATAAAACTTATCTGCCTAGTATAACGGTAACGATGATTATTATTACTAAAATAGATTTAGTGGAAGAAGTAATTTTTGCCGCTGTTAATAGAGGTGTTACAAGATTAAAGGGTGTTGGTGCATATAGTGGAGAAAGAATGAATGTATTGCTTACAGTGGTATCAAAAGTTGAAGCGATAAAGTTGAAAAATTTATTAGAGGAATGTGATCCCAATATTTTTATTATTGAGTATGAAAATGTTTCTGTTATGGGTAATTTTAAAAGAAGATTATAGATTTTTTTAGAAATAATGAAGTTATTTTTTACTATTTTATAAGTTTTTTAGACTTCTAAAAGCAAGGTAAATAAAAGCTTTCTAACCACACTGAACCTAGTGTATCGAACAAAAAAGTTAAAAAAGTAACAAAAAAGGTGTTGACATAAGGAGAGAGGCGTGGTATTATATAC
>CAZQQK010000104.1:0-5206 GCA_964595445.1 uncultured Phascolarctobacterium sp. | reverse complement strand
ACCCTGCTCCCAAGGCAGGTGCGCTACCAAACTGCGCTACACCCCGAATACAAAAAGTATTATACTATTATATTATGAAAAAGTCAATAGCAAATATTAATAATTGCAGAATTTTATTTGATGAATGTTTATTTTAGAAGTTCTTTTTTTAGTTCATAGTATTCACGTGAGAAATATGGCGTGAGCTGTGCTTCGCGGTGATCATAACCAAAGGCACGTTTTGTAACAGCAATGATGGGAGGAGCTTGTATCCTTTTAGCAACAGCAAATCCTGAAAATAGTTTCCACCAACGTTCAAGATCACTTATTAATGCTTTTGGTGTTGGACATACATTGTCTATATCAATTTGGTTACACCCTAAATTCTTTGCCAGATTTCCTTCTTTATACCATCGCAGTATATCTGCTGGAGTTGTTTTATGCCAGTTTTCAATAAAAGCTCTTAATAAGTAATCATGGTATGAATAGTTAAGCGGATCTCCGCCTGTACCTACTGTTTGACTTGGGGAAAGTTCTGCACTAGGACGAATATTGAAAATTTCTTCTGGAATAACTTCACGATTGAAAACTACATCGTTAAGATAATGTCCCAATGCATAAACTTGATATTTCCAAATATCGCCGATCATTGCCAAGGCTCCGCAGATGTCTCCGTAGAAAGTAGCGTAGCCTACAGAAAGTTCGGCTTTATTGGAATTACAGCTGAAAGCACCGCCGAAAGCTGAAGCGGCTGCGGCTATTAGACGGGCTCCGCGGTCACGAGCTTGAATATTTTCTTTATCTAAGTCACTTAGCTGTAAATAAAAGTTTTCTCCATCAGTTTGTTTGATAATTGGAGTTTGCTGTAGTTGGTTTATTGTAAAATTACAGCTTTCGTTTATAGGAAGAACAGCGTAATTAGCACCGAGAGCTTTGGCTATATGCAGCGCAATATTTTTAGTAGTATTGGAATTATATTCAGAAGGTAAATTTAGTAGTAATATATTATCAGCACCGAGAATATCTGCATATATGGCAGCAGTTACAGCACTGTCTATACCGCCGGAAAGGCCTATGGTCATACGTTTGATACCGCATTGTTTAAGAAAATGTTCTGCTCCATATCGCAGTGCCATATAAATAGACTTAGGCTCCTGGGGCAGTGTAACTGGCGGACAGGTTGGGATTATACAGCCAGCAGTAGTATCCCAGGTAAATTCCAGTAAGGTTTCTGCATACATTTCTGCTGATGTTATCAAGCTGCCGTCATTGTTATAAGCAGATGAACAGCCGTCATATGTGAAAATATTTTTTCCGTTGTTTTGAATACCTACGTTGTTGCAGTAAATTAAAGGGATGCCTGTTTGTTTGGCTTGTGCACTAAAAAGACGATTCCTTTTACGATTTTTACCTATTGTGTATGGTGAACAGGATAGATTGCAGAGAAGCTGTGCTCCATTATCTGCAAGTGTCTGCGGTACATTTAGATGATAATTTTCTGTCCAGCCGTCTTCACATAACATAAGACCAATGCGAACTTTTTCATTGCGTATATTGAGTTCTAATGGTTGGAGTGCATTGCTTACGCTTGTTTTTTCTTCTGCACATAGTTTTTGCAGACTGTAGAAATGACGGCAGTCATCAAATTCGCGGTAATTAGGCAGTGAGGTTTTTATAATAAAATTACGGTTTTGATAACCTCCTAGTAATTTACCGTTTTGACAAGCAAAAGCAGCATTATATTTACGTATTCGGCCATCTTCATTAAGTTTATCCCGTTCTGTTGCTACGCTGCCGAACATTACACATATATTGTCAGAAGCAGCAATTATTTGTTGCGTATAGTATTGGCAATCGTCAAGAAATGTTTGTTGTTCCCAGATATCACCAATTAGATAACCTGATAAAGTCATCTCCGGCAACAGTAAAATATCAGCCTGACGGTTGCGTGCTTCTTCAATAGCTTTAAGTATTTTGCTGAAATTCAAATCAGGACGACCGGGAATAACTTCCAGTTGTCCACAGATAATTTTAATATACAATTTATTGTCCTCGCGATTTTATTTGCATTTTACTTTGTTATAGTGTTATTATAGCAGAGATAAGATAAATTCTCTAGCTGAGAGGAGGCTTTTCTTGATGAAACATAACAAAAAAACTAATGCTGCTCGTATGCTGGATGATCTTAACATAAAATATCGCTTAATTGAATATAAAGTGGATGAAGAACATCTGGATGCTGTACATGTTGCCGCTGAAGTAGGAATGCCTGCTGCACAGGTGTTCAAAACACTTGTTGTTCGCGGTGATAAAAGTGGTATTGTGTTTGCTGTGATTCCGGGAGATGCTGAACTGAATCTTAAAGCATTGGCAAAAGCCAGTGGTAATAAACGCGCTGAATTGGTGCACCTTAAAGAGGTATTACCGCTTACGGGTTATATTCGCGGCGGCTGTTCACCTTTAGGAGCTAAAAAGAATTATCCTGTTTATATGGATGCAACCAGTAATAACTGGCAGGAAATTGCAATAAGTGCGGGACAAAGAGGAATGCAGATTGTTGCAGCTCCGGCAGATTTACAAAAAGCTGCAAAAGCGATAGTTGTGCCTTTGATTTTTATTTAATTACGCTTGTTCAGTTTTATGAAATATGCTATCATTAAACAGAAATAATATGTTTTTGCAGTGACATTTTAAAAGAGCAGAGAAAGTAGGTTGACCTTATGTTATATGTTAGTACTCGTGGAAAAACAGATTTATTGTCTTCGGCACATGCCATTACACGTGGTTTGGCAGCTGATGGCGGCTTGTTTGTTCCGCAGAATATACCCACTATGCGCATGGTTGATATAAAAGCGATGGAAAGAAAGTCTTATACAGAGCGTGCTATAGATATATTGCTGCAATATCTTACTGATTTTAGTGAGGATGAGTTGCGTGAATGTATAACAACTGCTTATGCACCAGAAAAGTTTGGCAGTAATCCTGTGCCTTTGGTACAGGTGAACGAAAATACAGGTGTATTGGAGCTTTGGCATGGCCCGACCTCTGCTTTTAAGGATATGGCTTTACAGCTTTTGCCTCATCTTTTGACATATTCTATGAAAAAAACTGGTGAAACTAATAAAGTTGTTATTTTGGTAGCAACTTCCGGAGATACTGGAAAAGCTGCTTTGGAAGGTTTTGCAGATGTAGAAGGTACACAGATTATTGTTTTTTATCCTAGCGAAGGGGTAAGTGATATTCAAAAACGTCAAATGATTACTCAAGCAGGAAAAAATGTAAAGGTCTTTGGTATTGAAGGCAATTTTGATGATGCACAGCGTGGTGTCAAAGAAATTTTCGGTAATAAAGTGCTTAGTGATGAATTAGCAAAAAAAGGTTATTCATTTTCATCTGCAAACTCTATAAACTGGGGGCGTTTAGTACCGCAGATAGTTTATTATTTCAGTGCCTATGTTGATGCTGTTAAAGCTGGTAAAATCACCGCAGGTCAGGCAATAAATTTTGTTGTGCCTACTGGTAATTTTGGAGATATTCTTGCAGGCTATTATGCAAAATTGATGGGCTTGCCTATTGATCGTTTGCTGTGTGCATCAAACAGTAATAATGTACTTACTGATTTTATTAATACTGGCGTGTATGATAAACGTCGTGATTTTTATAAAACAATTTCTCCGTCGATGGATATTCTTGTTTCCAGTAATCTTGAGCGTTTGCTGTATAATGTTACTGAAAATGATTCGGTAAGAGTTGCAGATTATATGCAGCGTTTAAATAATGAAGGTTTCTATCAGATTGACAGTGATGAGCTGAAAAAGATTCAAAGAGAATTCTTTGCTGCTTGGATTGATGAACTGGAAACAAAGGAAACTATTGGCCGTATTTATAGTGATTATAACTATCTTATGGATACGCATACTGCTGTTGCTTGGAGAGCAATGGAAAAGTATCGTTTCCTTACAAGTGATGATACTTATACAATAGTTCTTTCTACCGCCAGTCCTTATAAATTTGCTGACAGTGTTTTATCTGGGTTGGATAAGGCAGAACAATCTGATGATCCGTTTATGCTGCTTCATAAACTTAATGAGGCAACAGGTGCAGAAATTCCTTCACGTATGTTGGCGCTGCAGGATCTTCCAATACTGCATAATGAAATCATCCCAGCGGATAAAATGGAGTTGGCAGTTGTAAAGAATTTGCTTTGATGCAGTCGTTGCGTGAAAAAATAGTGAAAAATTTGCAGAAATTTTCTGCATGGCTTGCTTATCAAATTAATATAAGTCATAATAAAATATAGTATAGTCAAAGACTTAGTTCGCTTGGCGGACTAAGTCTTTGTTATAAAAGGAGGAATAAAGTGGACTCTAAGAGTATACTTGAGCAAGTACGCAATGGTTCCTTATCTATAGAAGAAGCTGAACGCTTCTTTAATCAAAAAGCTTATGAAGATTTAGGCTATGCTAAACTTGATACTTACCGTGAACTGCGCAGTGGTTTTCCAGAAGTAGTTTATTGTGCAAATAAACCAGATGAATATTTAGCTGCTATATATAAGCGGTTGATGGATTCTTATGGTGAAGTATATGGTACGAGAGCTACATCTGCTCAATATGAACTTGTAAAAAAGGTATTGCCGCAGATTGTTTACGATCCAATAGCACGTACACTAAAGCAGGAACGAACTGATAAACAGCACATTGGTTGTATAGCTGTATGTACTGCTGGTACTGCGGATATTTCTGTTGCTGAAGAAGCAGCACAGACAGCTGAATTTTTTGGTGCGAACGTACAGCGTTTTTATGATGTTGGTGTAAGTGGTATTCATCGTTTGATAGATAAAGTGGAACAGATTCAGAAAGCTAATTGTATAGTAGCGGTAGCTGGTATGGAAGGAGCGCTTGCAAGTGTTATTGGGGGGTTAGTGCGTAATCCTGTTATTGCTGTTCCAACATCTGTTGGTTATGGTGCTAGCTTTCATGGACTTAGTGCCCTTTTGACGATGATAAATTCATGTGCTAACTGTGTATCAGTAGTGAATATTGATAATGGCTATGGAGCAGGCTATATTGCAGCACAAATAAATCGTTTGGCATCAGATAAGTTTTAAAATTTAAGATTGCAATGGATGTGTGATTCATAATTTGCTTGCAGGAGGGATGGTTATGAATGACATTGTGAAAAATGAAGAAATTGCTAAAAAGATGATTTTATTACAGGAAGAGCT
>CAZQQK010000103.1:0-5318 GCA_964595445.1 uncultured Phascolarctobacterium sp. | reverse complement strand
TTACAATATAATGTAAGACATTATTAGTCATAAACCAGCTAAAATATAATCTGATATAACAATAAAGCTCACAAGAGCTCTTTTATTTTTACATAAGCAACATACAGATGCTTCATAAAACAATTCACATAAAACATCTAATTATATTACTGATATAAAAAAGTTGTTAGATGCCGAAGATACAAGCAAATGTTTCTTAAGCAAATAATAGCTTTTTTGCGTCAGAGGAGGTTTACATGCAGATAGGACTAGATATAGGCAGCACTACAATTAAAATTGCTGTCCTTGATGATACAGGAAACCTGCTGTTTCATAAATATGAGCGTCATTACAGCCAAATTTCAGAAAAATTACTAGCTTTACATAAAGAAATGCTTTCTACACTACCCAATTTACGTAAGGTAAAACTTGCTATAAGCGGCAGTGCTGGCATAGGTATCGCCGACGCCTGTAAACTGCAATTCGTACAGGAAGTATTTGCAGAAAAAATCTGTACAGAAAAGCTCAATCCCAGTGCAGATGCTGTTATTGAACTTGGTGGTGAAGATGCAAAAATTCTTTTTTTAGGCAAACACTTTGATGCAAGAATGAACGACAGCTGTGCCGGGGGCACAGGAGCTTTCATTGATCAAATGGCTTCACTGTTAAATGTAGAAACCGCAGAAATGAATAATCTCGCTAAGCAAGCTTCTAATATCTATACTATTGCCAGTCGTTGCGGTGTTTTTGCTAAAAGTGATATTCAACCACTTCTCAATCAGGGAGCTGAAAAAAGTGATTTAGCTGCCAGTATTTTCCATGCAGTTGCCAATCAAACTATCACTGGTTTAGCAAAAGGCCGTCCTATAGAAGGAAATATTCTTTACTTGGGCGGTCCATTAACTTTCATGAGCTGCCTGCGTAACAGTTTTAATACAATACTTAACATTAATGGTATCTGTCCAGAAAACAGTTTATTTTACGTAGCAATTGGTACTGCTTTATGCGCTGAAAACGAGATAGACATAACTGAACTTCCGGATAAACTATGCAAAACTACAGCTAACAAAACCTTTGAGCATATGCTGCCCTTGTTTAAAAACGAAACAGAATATACTGAGTTTAAAAAACGCCATGATAAAGAAAATGTAGTAATAAGCAGCCCCCTCAACAATAAAACTGCATTTATCGGAATTGACTCTGGAAGTACTACAATAAAAATAGCAGTTATCAGCAAAGACGGAGAACTTTTGGATTCTTTATATCAAAGCAACAAAGGGAATCCTGTTATCGCCGTACATGATTATCTGACAAATTTCTACAAAACTTATCCTAACTGCCATATTTTATCCAGTGCAGTCACAGGTTATGGAGAAGATCTTATCCGTCATGCTTTCGGAGTAGACTATGGTATTGTCGAAACGATGGCTCATTTTTATGCAGCTCACCACCTCGAACCAAAGGTAGACTTTATACTCGATATCGGCGGTCAAGATATAAAATGCCTAAAAATCCACAATGACGTAATTGATAATATTTTTCTTAATGAAGCATGTTCCAGTGGATGCGGAAGCTTTTTACAAACTTTCGCTGAAATTTTAGGTTATACAGCAGAAGAATTTGCAAAAATCGGACTTCATGCAGATATGCCAGTAGATCTCGGCAGCCGCTGTACTGTATTTATGAACAGTAGTGTTAAACAGGCACAAAAAGACGGTGCTTCTATCGCCAACATAAGTGCAGGGCTATCTATAAGCATTGTAAAAAACGCTTTATACAAAGTAATTCGTCCAAGCAGCAAAGAAACTATCGGCAAACATATAGTAGTACAAGGCGGTACTTTTCTCAACGACTGTGTACTGCGAGCTTTTGAGCAGGAAATGGATCTAAAAGTAATCCGCCCCAACATTGCAGGCTTAATGGGAGCTTACGGTGCTGCAATTTATGCAGTACAACGTTATAACGATACACAAAAAATAAGTACCATGCTTAACCTTCAACAGCTAGAAAAATTTGAACATACTGTGAAAAGTGTCACCTGCGGTCTTTGTAATAATCACTGTCATCTAACTGTCAACAGTTTTGCTAGCGGCAAACGTTTTATAAGCGGCAATCGTTGTGAACGTCCAGTTACGCACACAGCACCTAAAGATGAACTGAATTTGTACCGTCAAAAATTACAGCTTTTAAAAAATCTGCCAACTAACGAAAGTCCTAGTCGCGGTACAATAGGTATTCCCATGGGACTAAATATGTATGAACTGCTGCCTTTCTGGACAGAACTTCTTTCAGTCCTGGGATTTAAAGTAATACACAGTCCAATAGAAGACAAAAGTCTTTACAACTTAGGACAGGGAACTATTCCCAGTGACACCGTCTGCTATCCCGCAAAATTAATGCACGGTCACATAAAATGGCTGCTTCAACAAGGTATCACCAATATCTTTTATCCATGTATGACTTATAATATTAATGAAAAAGGCACAGAAAACTGTTATAATTGTCCTGTAGTTGCCTACTATCCTGAAGTTCTGCACGCTAATATGCATGAACTTAGTAAAGACAATGTTAATTTTTTCTTTGACTATCTTGGTCTGCAGCATAAGAAAAAATTAATAAAGAAACTACTGGAAATGTTTAATAAAGTATTTCCGGACATTACAAAAGCTCAGATAAGCAAAGCGGTCGATGCTGCTTTTTCTGCATTCAACAAATATGAAACACAAATAAAGTTTAAAGGACAGGAAATCATCAGACAGGCACGTATACAAAATAAGCCTATTGTCATACTTGCTGGTCGTCCTTATCATATAGACCCTAAAGTAAACCATAGTATAGATCGTTTAATATCTTCTATGGGAGCAGCACTAGTCAGTGAAGATGCCGTCAGCAGCCATATAACTTCACAAGAACTCAACAGTGATTTATGCGTACTTAACCAGTGGACATATCACAGCCGTCTTTATGCAGCTGCAAAATATGCGGCAAATAATGATGATATGCATATGATTCAGTTAGTAAGTTTCGGCTGCGGCTGCGATGCTATCACTGCCGATGAGTGCCGTCGCCTGTTGGAAGAACATGGTCGTATCTATACCCAGATAAAAATAGATGATATTGATAACCTAGGTGCAGCTAAAATACGTATCCGCAGTCTCTTTGCGGCTGCTAAGCTGTTTGACCTCGATAAAAATTAAAGGAGCCCTTATATGAATGAAGCTTCTAAAATAAATTTTACTCCCTTCACTGAAGATATGAAGAATACTCACACTATCTTAATTCCAGGTATGCTTCCTATACATTTCTCTCTGCTTCAGGCAGCACTTCAAAGCTGCGGCTATAAAGCAGAAATCCTGCAAAATACTGGACGTGAAGTAATTGAAACTGGTTTAAAATATGTAAATAACGATATCTGTTATCCTGCACTTTTAGTCATTGGGCAACTGATAAATGCTTTAGAAAGTGGAAAATATGACCTTAACCATACAGCACTAATCATCAGTCAGACAGGTGGGGGATGTCGTGCTTCAAACTACATCTATTTGCTGCGCAAGGCTTTAGCAACAGCAGGACTGTCAAACATTCCTGTAATCAGTCTTAACGTCAACGGCTTAGAAAAACAAGCTGGTTTTAAGTTGGATACTGCCATGATACGCAAATTTTTAGCAGCTGTTATTTATGGTGATGCACTAATGTATCTAACAAATAAAATCCGTCCCTACGAAATAGTTCATGGAGCAGCTGATAAACTGGCACAAAAATGGCTTGGCAAGCTCAATGAAGCTTTTCAAAGCGGTAAAGCTCAAGCGTTGAGCAATATAAAATTCTTCACACAATCCATAGTGAAAGAATTTGCTGATGTCCCTATTACTTACCAACCAAAGACTAAAGTTGGCATAGTAGGAGAAATTTACATAAAGTATGCTGCTTTAGGCAATAATAATTTAGAGAATTTCTTACAAAAACAAAACTGTGAATATATGATGCCAGGTCTTTTAAATTTTATTATGTACTGCGTAGATACTTATCTCACTGACTACAAACTTTACGGCGGCAGCTTTTTTAAATATGGTGCCAATAAAGGTGCTATGTGGTATCTTAAACATCTGGAAAACATTATGCATCAATCACTAAATATCGCTCCATTTACTGCTCCAACAACTTATGAAAAAACTAAATCTATGGTCAACGGTATTATAGGTTATGGAAATAATATGGGAGAAGGCTGGTTATTAACCGCAGAAATGCTGGAGCTTATACACAGTGGTTATACTAATATCATCTGCGCACAGCCTTTTGGCTGTCTGCCTAACCATATAGCAGGTCGAGGCATGATTAATAAGATTAAAGAAATAGCAGCAGAAGCTAATATTTTAGCAATCGACTACGATGCAAGTGCTTCACGCGTAAACCAAGAAAACCGCATAAAGCTAATGTTAGCAACTGCCAAATAACTCAATTCATATTCGAGTATTAACATATTATTATGCTAAAGGAGGTGCGTGTTTTTGTATTATGGCAACAAAGATTTATATAGTCAGGAAGCTATTCACACAACTCCACCTAAGCAGCACCATCAGAAGGCGAATTTCTCTCAGATAATACGTTTTAGTGCTGCTATCACCTGTCTGCTTTTAGTTATGGGGCTTGCTGGTTTATATTCTTGGCAGCAACAGCCACCTACAGTACTTCCTATACCTGTCCTGCCATCTGTTAACGAACAACAGTCAAATACTGCAATCTTTGTTTCAAAATCTAATCAACCGAATTCTGTTAACTCTGATATCTCAAAAAGTAATCAACCCTCATCAATACAAAATATCCAAACTACTCATACAACTGCACTGCCTACTTCAGTCGCTGCTATTTTACCAGTAGATTACACTTCTGCTAACGAGCTCGCCGCGGCGGTTGGGTTTGATGTTCGCGATATTAAAAATCTTCCTTTTTTAATTAGACAAGTAAATTATCAGGCTTACGGAAAAGGACTTGCACAAATTACTTATCTTGATCAAAACCGCAGCCTTATATACAGAAAAAGTCCTGGTTTAGAGGATAATTCTGGTGATTATTCGCAATATCCTTTTATTTGGGAAACTACACAGAATAAACGCAGTATTGTTCTTAAAGGTAATGGTATGTTGTTTCATCTTGCCAGTTGGCAAAAATATGGTTATTCTTACTCTCTGTACAGTACTAAGGCTATGAGCAGTAAAGATTTCATGCGCATTATTTTAGTAAATGAAGAATAAATGATAAGAGTCTCTGATTTATAAACTCAGGGACTTTTTTCGCCTATGTCAGCTTTTATTCAAGCTGCCGGCCACCTACTTGCCATA
>CAZQQK010000102.1:0-5414 GCA_964595445.1 uncultured Phascolarctobacterium sp. | reverse complement strand
CCAAGAATAACAATTACGTTATTCTCAGAGACTCTGAAAATGTAAGCGTTATTTAGTCCTACTAAATAATGTCTAAAATGACAGTCCTACATATTTTATTTTAGCTTTACTAATAGATAACACTATCTCATAATCTTATCTGCAAATATATTTGTATGCAAATTTTTTATTTTGCTACAATATTCACTAAACGTCCTGGCACACAAATTACTTTACGAATAGTAGCTCCAGCAATATGCGCCTGTACATTGGCATCTGCCAAAGCAATTTTTTCCAAGTCTTCTTTCGTTGCAGCAGCAGGAACCAACAAACGACCGCGAACCTTACCATTAACCTGCAACACTATTTCTACGTTATCCACCTTTAATGCATCCTCATCACATTCAGGCCAGTTTTGAGAATGTACACTACTGTTTTCGTCAATAGCACCACGCCACAATTCTTCAGTAATATGCGGTACAAATGGACTAAGCATCTTAATCAAGCTGGAAATTGCCTCATAAATCAACCCTGCGTTAGGTTCAGATTTAGCTTCCTTATAAGCATAAAGAGCATTTACCAATTCCATCATAGTAGAAATTGCAGTATTAAAGTTAAATCTGGTTTCTATATCACTGGTAACCTTCTTAATACTGCTGTGTAACACACGACGTAAATCCTTATCTTTTTCATCTAAAGAAGTTTTATCGTAAGTTACAACATTCTGTGCCAATACACTTTCATAATTTTGTACAATACGCCAAATACGATTCAGGAAACGGAAAGAGCCCTCTACACCTTGATCACTCCACTCAAGTTCTCTTTCAGGAGGAGCAGCAAACAGAATAAATAAACGTGCAGTATCAGCACCATATTTAGCAAGAATTTCTTCCGGAGAAACAACGTTGCCAAGAGATTTACTCATTTTAGCACCGTCTTTAATTACCATACCCTGGGTCAGTAAATTACTGAAAGGTTCATCATAATCAACTAATCCAGCATCACGTAACACTTTAAGGAAGAAACGTGAATACAGCAAATGTAAAATAGCGTGCTCAATACCGCCTATATATTGATCAACTGGACCCCAATAATTATTGGCTTCTTTGGAAAACGGCAACTGTACATTATGAGCATCAGTATAACGCATATAATACCAGGATGAACACAAGAAAGTATCCATAGTATCTGTCTCACGTTTAGCATCTGCTCCACATTTAGGACATTTGCAATTTACAAAGGATTCTGAAGTAGCCAAAGGAGATTTCGCTCCTGCTGTAAAACTTACATCTTCAGGCAGACGAACAGGCAATTGATCTTCTGGCACCAGAACTTCTCCACAATGCGGACAATATATTACTGGAATAGGAGCCCCCCAATAACGTTGACGACTGATAAGCCAATCACGCAGACGATAGTTTACGCGGCGTTTACCAAAGCCCTCCGCTTCAGCTTTATCCATAATAGCACTCATAGCTTTATGCATTTCCATTCCGGTAAATTCTCCAGAATTAACCAACATGCCTTCTTTTTCTTCATAAGCACAGGTCATTTCTTCTAATTTAAGTTCCTTACCAACCGGACAGATAGTAACAATTTTCTCAATACCATATTTATCCGCAAACATCCAGTCACGCTGGTCACCAGTAGGAACACCCATAACCGCACCTGTACCATAATCATAAAGTACATAATTCGTAACCCAGATTTCCACCTTGCGTCCAGTAAATGGATTAATACAATATACTCCTGTAAAAATACCTTCTTTTTCAGATTCACTGGAAGTACGTTCAATTTCAGAAGTATTACGTACACGTTCACAGAAAGCATTAATCTCCTCAGCTTTAGGATTGTTTTCACAAAGCTTTTTAATCAGGGGATGTTCAGCTGCCAGCGCCATAAAGGTTACACCATAGGCAGTATCTGGTCGAGTAGTATAAACAGCCACTTTATCATTGAGTGACGGAATTTCAAAAGAAAACTCCAAACCTTCACTTCTGCCGATCCAATTGCGTTGCATAGTTTTAACACGTTCCGGCCAGCCTTCCAACAATGATAAATCTTTCAGCAAATCATCTGCATAATCAGTAATTTTAAAGAACCATTGGCTGAGATCTTTTTTTACTACTTCGTGATCACAACGCCAGCACTTACCATCAATAACCTGTTCATTAGCCAAAACTGTATTACATGTATCACACCAATTTACAGCAGACTCTTTTTTTACAGCCAATCCACGTTTGTAGAATAATTCAAAAAACCATTGTGTCCATTTATAATAATCTTCCTTGCATGTAGTAACTTCACGATCCCAGTCGTAAGAAAGACCCAATGCTTTCAGCTGACGAGTCATATTAGCAATATTTTCCAAAGTCCATTTTTTAGGCGGAATATTATGTTTAATAGCAGCATTTTCTGCCGGCATACCAAAAGAATCCCACCCCATAGGATGCAATACATTAAAGCCTTTCATGGTACGGAAACGAGCAACTACATCACCTATAGAGTAATTACGGACATGACCCATATGCAAATTACCGGAAGGATAGGGAAACATTTCCAACACATATGATTTAGGTTTACTATTATCAAGTTCCACTTTAAAAGTTTTGTTTTCTTCCCAGTACTTCTGCCATTTAGTTTCGATATCATGGGGAGCATATTTTTCTTGAAGCATTTCTTTTCCTCCTGAATTTTCTTTTGGCCGAAAATAGAAAATCCCCGACCTTAAAATAAGGTCAGGGACGAATTATTTCGCGGTACCACCCTGATTGCGGCCTAAACCACCACTTAATTAGCTTTCACGCAGCATCACGTCCGCACATTTCCTTACGGCTTCTTCACGGTGAGTTCATCCATGACATCTACTGGCTTACATCACCCGCCAGCTTTCTGTAAAATGACATTGACTACTACTCCGCTTCACAGAATTTAAAGAAAAATTATCTTTAATATTATATACCTCAAGTAAAAAAAAGTCAAACCAAGCAAATCTGCTCTCTAAACAGTCAAACTTTTTAAAGTAAATAACAAAAACCACAAAAATTTAAATTAATGCTCAGTTAATGTATACAGTATAAATAAAATGTGTATACACTAATGTCCTTTGTTATGTGTTATAATAACAAAAGCAGTTTTATCTGCCTAAAATAAACAAGTAAGGAGCTTAAAATAATGCAATTATCTCAACGTATTCAAAGTCTGACATCTTCACCAATAAGAAAGCTTTCTCCCTATGCTGATGCTGCTAAAGCTGCAGGAAAAAAGGTTTATCACCTGAATATCGGACAGCCTGATATCTCTACCCCTGCACAATTTATGGACAGTATTCGTGAATTCAATACACCAGTTGTTGCTTATAGCAATTCTAAAGGTGAAATGTTCCTGCTCAAAGCTATTCAAAAATATTATGCAGAAAAAAATATGAATTATGCAATAGAAGATATTTTTGTAACTAACGGCGGCAGTGAAGCATTAATTTTTGCAGTTATGGCTCTTTGTGATCCAGGCGATGAAATAATGGTATTTGAACCATTCTACGCTAACTATACTACCTTCTGCAAAGAATTTGGTGCAAAAATCAATGCCGTTCCAACAAGTGTAGAAAATGGTTATCATCTTCCCAGTGAAGAAGAAATTGAAAAGCACATTACACCACGCACTAAAGCTATTTTGCTTACTAATCCCGGCAATCCTACTGGCGTTGTTTATACTGAAGCAGAACAAGAAATGATTTCCCGAATTGTTCGCAAACACAATCTTGCTTTAATTGCAGATGAAGTTTACCGCGAATTTGTTTATGACGGTGCTTACCGCAGCTTTGGAACAATGCCTGAACTTGATGATTATTTGATTATTATTGATTCTGTATCCAAACGCTACAGTGCCTGCGGTGCTCGTATAGGCTGTATTATCAGCAAAAACAAAGAACTTAGTAAACAGATTATCAAATGCTGCCAAGCACGTCTTTGCAGTCCTATTTTAGAACAAGTTGGTGCAGCAGCACTTTATACTACTCCTGTAAGCTATCTTGAAGAAGTAAATAAAGAATATAAAAAACGTCGCGATACTATTGTTGCAGCATTAAAAAAATTACCAGGAGTAAAAGCATCCGATCCAAAAGGTGCTTTTTATATCATGGTTAATATGCCTGTAGATGATGCTGAAAAATTTGCAATCTGGACTTTAGAAAACTTTGATATTGACGGAGAAACTGTTATGTTTGCTCCAGGAAACGGCTTTTATAATACATCCGGCAGCGGTATAAACGAAGCCCGTTTAGCTTACGTTTTGAAAAGCGAAGACCTTGAACGTGCTATTTACATTCTCGGTGAAGCACTCAAAGCATACCCTGGTCGTATAAACAAATAATTTTATATAACACCAAGTAAAGCTGGAAACTATAATAAATAGTTTCCAGCTTTTTACTATATTACCTATATTGTAATTCTTTCAAAACTATTTTTCAGTCGTTACTTTAAAAGTTTCACCATCTGTGACCACTGTAATTGTACCATGTTCGACAGTTGTAAGTACCCTTGCTCCCAAATGCTGCAGACTTCCTACTACATTTTTATTAGGATGATGATAAATTTCAGGAGCACCGCAGCTTATAAGTGCATAATCAGGTTTTACTTTGTTAATAAAATACCAATTAGATGAAGTTTTGCTGCCATGGTGTCCAACTTTTAATATATCAGCTTTTAGTAAGCTGCCGTATTCATGCTGTAAAGCACTTTCCACACCAACCTCTGCATCACCTGTCAACAACATAGTAAATTTACCGTAATGAAGTTTCATTACCAAGCTGGTATTATTGATATTGTTATACAACCTTGAATCAATAAAATCTCCTGGTGCCAGCACATCTAAATAATAGCCTTGTCCAAAGTTTATTTTATCTCCTGCCTTAAGTACACGATGATGATAATATCCTGCATTTAAATCCTGATTTAAACGTACAGACACAGGATTTTTCTCATTTAGATATCCATTATCATAGATATTTTTCACGCCAAATTTACCGCGCAGCCACATAATATTTCCCATATGATCTGCATGATGATGTGTAATAATAACAGTATTTATTTTCTTTACACCAGCTTTCTGTAGAGCTGCTGCTAATACTGCTCGACCTCCATTCCCCATTTTGTCTATACGAGAATCACCTACATCAATCATAATATTACGGCTGCCTTCCTGTAATAAAATAGCTTCAGCCTCACCTACATCCAAAATGCTGATACGTAATGTTCCCTGTGGTATATCTGCATTTTTTTCATTTTTCCATGTTGCAGGAAATACATTCTGTACCTGTGCCCTTACACTTTCAACATGCGGTTCATACAAATTTTCATAGGCAAATGCAGCAATAATGAAAGCCACTATGAACTGAAATAAAAACTTCATTCTGCACATTTTCTGCTCTCCATTTT
>CAZQQK010000101.1:0-5429 GCA_964595445.1 uncultured Phascolarctobacterium sp. | reverse complement strand
ATTATACTCTGTAGGGGCTAGTGAAAATTTATTTAATAAATTAGCCTCAGTTGACAAATGTTGCCTGCACAATTGACAGAAAATAACAATTGACAATAAAATATTAATAACAAATGTACTTTCATACCAGATTTTCTGTTACTTTAATGGAGGTGAAGCTATGCTGCGAAAATTAATCTGTATATTTTTTCTTGTACTTATCTCTCTTAATATTTGTGCCTGCATCAGCGAAAATAAAGCAGAACAAAACAGACAAACCATAGTCTTTGCAGATGCTGGTTGGGACAGTATAAAATTTCATAATGCTGTTGCCGCTTTTATTGCTGATAAAGCCTATAATATTGAATCCAAAATCATCAGTGGGTCTACGCCAATTCTGCAAACTGCTATTGTCAGAGGTGATATTGACGTAAATATGGAACTTTGGACAGATAATGTGCCATCGTTTACAGCAGATATGAAAACTGGCAGATTGCTTAACCTTGGTATTAACTTTGATGATGATAAACAAGGATTTTATGTTCCTCGTTACCTTATCGAAGGCGATGAAAAGCGCAATATAAAACCTTTAGCGCCTGACCTAAAAACGGTTAAGGATTTAGTACGCTATGCCAACCTTTTTAAAGACCCAGAAGATTCCAGCAAAGGTCGTCTTTACGGCTCTATTCCTGGCTGGAGTATTGATGAAATTATGTATCGTAAATATGAAGCCTATGGTTTGAATAAAAATTACACTTACTTCCGTTCAGGCAGCGAACCAGCACTTAACAGTGCTTTTTTAGCAGCGTATGCCAAAGGAGAACCCATAGTAGGCTATAATTATGAACCTACATGGCTTACAGGTAAATTAGATTTAGTTCTGCTTACAGATGAACCTTACAACGAAGATGATTTCCAAAGAGGTCTAACTGAAGCACGTTCTGTTCCTGTTTGTATAATTGCTAATAAACAAATTGAAGTAAAAGCTCCAGAATTTATGCTTTTCTTAAAAAATTATCATACAAGCAGTGTTCTTACTGCAGAAGCTTTAGCATATATTGCCGATACAAAATGTACTTACGATGAAGCAGCAATCTGGTTTATGAAACGTCACCCGGAACTTTTAATGCAGTGGCTGCCATCTGATAAGCTTAATCAAATAAATAATGCACTTCAAGGTGAACAAAGTATTGCCAGCAACTGGCTTTTAAGTTTTCCAGAAAATATCCGCATTGACTGGACAAAACCTATTGATGACTTCGTTAATTATCTCAATAACACTTATGCAGATTTTTTCAATGCTATTAAAAATATTCTGACCTGGTGTATAGTTGCTATAGAACGTTTACTTAACTTCATTCCTTGGTGGCTTACTATTATAGCCATTGCAACTTTAGGTAAACTACTAAGCGGTAAATTAACAAGTGGAATTATTTATGGTATTGGACTGTTTGCCATTGGTGCCTTTGGTTATTGGCGTATGATGAACGAAACTTTAGCGATAGTTATTTCCTCTGTAATTATTTCACTGCTTTTAGGATTACCCATTGGTATACTTGTATCTACAAGCAAACTGGCAAATCGTTTGCTGCGTCCTCTGCTCGATGCTATGCAGACAATGCCCACATTTGTTTATATGATTCCAGCCGTCATGCTGCTTGGACCAGGAAAAGTTCCTGCCGTTTTAGCAACTGTTGTTTATGCTGTTGTTCCCGTAATACGACTTACCAGCCACGGTATTCAGCAGGTAGATCCAAATGTAGTGGAAGCATCCGCAGCTTTTGGGGCTTCACGCTGGCAAACACTGTTTAAAGTACAAATTCCGCAGGCAATGCCAACTATTATGACAGGTATCAATCAAACAATGATGATGGCTGTAGCTATGGTTGTTACCTGTGCCATGATTGGCGCCAACGGTTTAGGTATGGAAGTACTAATTGCTATAAATCGTACTGAATCTGGACGTGGGCTTATAGCTGGTATTTCCATTGTAATTATTGCTATTATTATAGATAGATTAACTCAAAATCTAGCAAAAAAGAATAAGGAGGGAAAATAATGACTGTACCTGTATTAGAAGTAAAAAATCTATATAAACTCTTTATTCCTATTGAACATTCACAAAACGAGAAAGAAGCAATGACAATGCTGAGCCAAGGTCGTTCCCGTCACGAAGTACAGGAGTCTACAGGTATCACAGCAGGTCTTATAGATATTAACTTCAAAGTAATGCCAGGAGAAATTTTTGTCTTGATTGGCTTATCCGGCAGCGGCAAATCTACACTCATACGTTGCCTAAATATGCTTAATCCTCCAACATCAGGGGCTTTATACCTTGAAGGCAGCGATATTACAAAGTTCAACAATAAACAACTACAAAATTTACGGCGCACTAAAGTAGCTATGGTATTTCAAAACTTCGGCTTAATTGACAACCGCAACGTTTTAGAAAATACCTATTATGGTTTAGAAATCCGCGGTGTTCCGCTCAAAGAACGTACCCAAAAAGCTATGCAGATATTGGAAATGGTTGGACTAAAAGGCTGGGAATATAAACGTATTAATGCTCTTTCCGGCGGCATGAAACAACGCGTAGGCATTGCACGAGCTTTAGCCAATGATCCTGATATTCTATTAATGGACGAAGCATTTTCTGCCCTTGATCCCTTGGTACGCAGTGATTTACAGTTTGAACTTTTACGGATTCAGCAAAAAATGGGGAAAACTATTATATTTATAACACATGATATAAATGAAGCATTTCGCTTAGGCACGCATGTAGGTATTTTACGCGATGGACGAATGATACAAATTGGCACTCCAGAAGAAATGATTACTCATCCTGCTGATAACTATGTACGAAGTTTTATAAACAACGCTGATTCCAGTAAAATTTTTACCGTTCGCAATGTTATGAGTACACAAACCTGTATTGTCCGTAATATTGACGGTGCAAGTCTTGCTTTGCGCAACATGAAAAGCAGTGGTGTTTCCAGTGCTTATGTAGTAGATGAACATCTTCATTTCATCGGCATTATTACACTCGATGCTGCTGTACAGGTTCTTTCTGGTTATACAAGCTTTGATAAAGCGATTCTGCGTAATGTACCTATTGTAGATAATATTGACACACCTATAGCAGATATCATGCCGCTCTCAGCTAGTACCCCTTTTCCTCTGCCAGTAGTAGACGAAAATGGATTGTTCTGTGGCATTGTTACTAAAGCATCTGTTATTTCTTCCTTTGTTATGAACTAAAAAATCAAAAAAAGAGGATGGCTCAAGTTGTGAAACAATAATTCGTTAGTTGGTCTAACATTAAATGTTTCATTAAAACCATCCTCTTTTATTATATATTTACATTCTTATTTAAGCTTTACGCCGTATATATGAACGAATAACTAACAAAGTCAGCAAAAGCAACACTAAAGTTATAGGCATTGCTATTAGTGCAATAGAATTTTTTGTAAAATAAGCAATCCCTCCTGCTATAAGATAACCAACAACCGAAACAGAAGCAGCAGTCAATGCATACGGCAGCTGCGTTGATACATGATTAACATGATCAGAATGAGCACCAGCAGATGCCATAATCGTTGTATCACTGATTGGTGAACAATGATCACCGCATACTGCACCAGATAAACAAGCAGCTATAGAAATAACCAGCATCTCATAAGTATCTCCACTTCCAAAAACATTGCAAACCACAGGAATCAAAATGGCAAATGTTCCCCAACTTGTACCAGTAGAAAAAGCTAAAAACATTGCTACCATAAAAATAATTGCTGGTAAAAACATCTTTAAAATTCCAGCAGAACCTGCAACTAAATCATGCACATAATATTTTGCTCCTAAAAGACCAGTCATACCAGACAAAGTCCATGCAAGAGTTAAAATCATTATAGGTGCTACCATAGCTCTAAAACCAACTGGAATACACTCAGTGAAATCATTGAAAGACATAACATTTCGCACCATATAAAAGCAAAATGTAAAAAAGAATGTTGCTACACTACCTAATACAAGTCCTTTGGAAGCATCAGCTCCAGCAAAAGCATCTACAAAACTAGTTCCAGAAAAAAAGCCTCCAGTATAAATCATCCCTGTAATACAGCAGCAAATAAGAACAATAACTGGCAGAACAAGGTCTATAACAGAACCAGTCGGTTTATCTGTATTATCTTCGTCATCTCCGTAAGGACGGGCTGCTGTGGTAAATAAATCGCCTTTGACAGCATTATCTTCATGTACTCTCATACTGCCAAAATCAAATTTTAAAACAGTAAGTAATATCATCATTGTTAAAGTTGTAAGAGCATAGAAATTATATGGTATAGTTTGTAAGAACATGCTAAATCCATTTATATCAGAACCTTTAGGAACAGATGATGTAACAGCCGCTGCCCAACTGGAAACCGGTGCAATAATACAAATAGGAGCGGCAGTGGCATCTATCAGATACGCAAGCTTAGCACGGCTTACCTGATGGCGATCAGTAACCGGACGCATAACAGAGCCAACCGTTAAACAGTTAAAATAATCATCTACAAAAATAAGTATTCCTAATGCTATTGTTGCCAATTGTGCACCAACACGAGTTTTTATATTTGCTGATGCCCATTGACCAAAAGCCGCACTACCGCCAACTTTGTTCATTAAAGCAACCATAATACCTAAAATTACAAGAAATACAATAATGCCTACATTCCACGCATCTGCAAGCCTTGTAATCATTCCTCCATCAGCATTAAATAAAAACGTATTTAACGCAAGTTCTAAGTTACCATTAGCATACAATAACGCACCTATAGCAATTCCTACAAACAATGACGAATATACTTCTTTAGTCAGTAAAGCCAAAGCAATAGCAATAACTGGTGGAAGCAAAGCACCTATAGTTGAATAAACAATTGGCTGGTACGTTTTTTCATCTAATATACTAGGTGTATTTAAACTAAAATATCCCAAAATCAGCAATAGTAATACTGTAACAGATAAAAATAAATAATTCGTTTTCCGCATTAAAATAATCACTCCAAATATTTCTAAAAATCTACAAGAGATTATATCATATCTACACCAAGCAAAGCTAGAAATATTTAAAGTTAGCTTTATCTTCATACATAATTTTCCATAACACTAACACTTGTATTTCAAAAGACTTTTATAAAAAAATAGCAGAAGCTAAGAAACTTTCACTGTAGTTTCTGAACTTCTGCACTTTCTTGCGATTATAAATTTTTGCTGAATCCTTTATCTTAGTAATAGGTTTTATAATTCCCCAATTACCTCTTTTAGCAGAATTAATAGCTTTCTGCTGCTTTTTTGAAAGTTTTTCATAAGCTATAAATTTTTCCATAATCTTCTCCTTTTTTATACTTCATAATTTAATTAAATTATAGCATAATACAAACTAGAAACAAGGGGAAAAAGCTGCGTTATACAAC
>CAZQQK010000100.1:0-5448 GCA_964595445.1 uncultured Phascolarctobacterium sp. | reverse complement strand
AATATTTTATTTAATAGAGATTTAGAGAGAGAGGTAAAATATATGCGTAAACGTATTCTGGAGCTTTTGCGTAACAGCGGCAGCAATCCGCTCAGTGGTGAGGAGATTTCCAGACAGTTGGAGGTTTCTCGTACTGCTGTGTGGAAACATATCCAGACATTGAAGAATGAGGGATATGATATTGAATCAGTACCTAAGAGAGGATACATATTGCGTGAAGCACCAGACCGTTTGTTTTCGCAGGAAATTTTATCGCGTTTGCAGACAAAGTGGTTAGGACATAATATTTGTTATCGTGACAGCGTAGATTCAAGTAATAATTTGGCTAAGATGTTAGCGAATGAGGGTTGTGATGACGGTCTGATAGTAGTGGCAGAAGAACAGGATGCTGGTAAGGGTCGTTTATCTCGCGGTTGGATTTCTCCTTACGCTAAAGGAATTTGGTTTTCGATAGTATTGAAACCGCCATTTTTACCGCAGGAAGCTTCTAAATGCACATTGCTGGCAGCTGTTGCTGTTGTAAAGGCTGTCAACAAAATTGCTGGTGTTCAGGCAGCTATAAAGTGGCCTAATGATATTTTGCTTATGGGGCGTAAACTGGTAGGTATTCTTACTGAGATGAATGCTGAGTTCGGACATATAAATTATGTTGTTATTGGTATAGGTATTAATACAAATTTGCTGCCAGATGATTATCCAGAGGAGATTAGACCGTTAGCTATTTCTGTTGCTGAGGCGGCGGCTGAGCCTTTTACCCGTGTAGAACTGCTTTGCGATGTTCTTAAAAATATGGAGGAATTGTATGAATTAGCAGTAACTGAAGGCTTTGAGGCTGTATTTAACCAGTGGAGAAAATATTCCTGTACCTTGGGTCAGCAGGTAAAGGTTATTGCTCCTGATGTTACGTATTTTGGAACAGCAGAAGATATTGATGAACAGGGACTGCTTATAGTAAAGCGTGAAGATGGCAGTTATGAAAAGGTTGTTGCAGGTGATGTATCAATTCGTCCGGCGGCAGCAAAAAATGGTGCTTATGCTTGATGTTTCTATTGAGAATAATTTTGTTGCAGGAACTATTGCAATATTTCCTTGTTGTGGTAAAATAAGAAAGGCTTTTATGCCGCATTTTAGAGGCGAAAATCAGAATTTCCGAGGAGGAAGCTATAATGTTACTTGTTATGGATGTGGGAAACACCAATATAGTGGCCGGTGTTTTTGATGACAAAAAATTAAAGGTACACTGGAGATTTTCTACAGACCGTTCTAAAACAGCTGATGAGTTTGGAATTATGCTGCGCAGCATGTTTGCTTACAGTGATGTTGATATGGATAAGATTTCTTCTATCATAATTTCCAGCGTAGTACCCCCGGTACTGATTCCTTTATGTCATATGTGTGAGCGCTATTTCAGCATCAAGCCTATGGTTGTGGGGCCTGGTATAAAAAATGGTATTTTTATTAAATATGATAATCCAAAAGAGGTTGGAGCAGACCGCATTGTTAATGCAGTTGCGGCTTTCCATAAATACAGCAGTTTGGGAAAACCAATGATTATTTTGGATTTTGGTACAGCTAATACTTTTTGTGCATTACTGCCTACTGGAGAATATTTGGGCGGTGCAATTGCTCCTGGTATTGGTATAGCAACAGAGGCTTTGTTTCAGCGGGCAGCTAAACTGCCGCGCATTGAGTTGGTGAAACCTAAAAATGTAATCTGCCGCAATACTGTAAGTTCTATGCAGGCAGGTGCAATTTATGGTTTTGTAGGGCAGATGGAAGGCATTGTCAACCATATGAAAAAGGAATTGGGCGGCGATGCTTATGTAATTGCTACGGGCGGTTTCGCCAATACTATGGCAGCTGAATCAGACTGCATTGATGTAGTTGAACCTTTCCTGACATTGGATGGTTTGCGTATTTTATACGAAAAGAATGCAAAGTAAGAAATTAAACAAAAAGCTGTCGCTTTGCGGCAGCTTTTTTCGATAGGAGAAAGATTTATGCAAATAGGCAATATAAAATTGGAAACTCCGTTGGCTTTAGCTCCTATGGCTGGAATTACGGATTTACCGTTTCGTCTTATCTGCAGGCGTCAGGGCTGTGGCTTGACTGTTTCAGAGATGGTTAGTGCCAAAGGACTGCTGTATAAAAATGTTAAAACTACAGAAATGCTGCGTATAGATGCTGGTGAACGACCGACTGCTATCCAGCTTTTCGGCAGTGTGCCTGAAGAACTGGCGGAAGCAGCACGTATAGTGGAAGCGAGCGGTGCTGATATTATTGATTTCAATATGGGCTGTCCTGTAGCAAAAATTGTTAATAATGGAGAGGGTTCAGCTTTAATGAAGAAGCCGCAGTTGGCGCATGATATTTTAAAGGCTATGGTAAAGGCTGTAAAAATACCTGTGACTGTTAAATTTCGTGCAGGTTGGGATGAGGAACATCTTAATGCGGCAGAAATTGCTAAAGCTGCTGAGGCTGCTGGTGTGGCAGCAGTAGCTGTACATGGACGCACACGTCAGCAGTTTTATGAAGGTAAAGCTGACTGGAGTGTTATTGCTGCGGTAAAGCAGACGGTAAAGATACCTGTTTTTGGCAATGGAGATATTTTTACTGTTGCTGATGGCAAAAAGATGCTGGAAGAAACAGGCTGTGATGGTTTGATGATTGGGCGTGGAGCTGATGGCAATCCCTGGCTTTTTAGAGAGCTGGCAGCAGTATTGCGCGGAGAAACTTTGCCAATGCCTCCGACATTAGCAGAACGTTTAGCACAGGCAGAGGAACATTTACAAATGCTTATAGAGCATAAGGGAGAGTATATTTCAGTTAAGGAAATGCGCCGTCATATTTCTGCCTATTTAAAGGGAATGCCTCATGCAGCAGAATTTAGAGGACGCTTTCATAAGGTTGATACACAGGAGCAATTTAGCATTCTTTTAGCAGAATATAAAGAGTGTGCAGAGCATTATTATAAACAGGAAAAACATTTTTCATCCATTGTAGAAACAGAGTAAATATGTTAAAATAATACTTTGGAAAAGAAACATTTAGGGAGTTATAATGTATGGAATCAGGTAAAAAAGCAAAACGTATTGTGAGTATAAGTCTAGGATCTGCTAAGCGTGATGCGTATGCTGCTTTGGAACTTGATGGGCAGAAAATTATTATTGAACGTCGGGGAACTGATGGGGATATAGACAGGGCACGCTTTTTGCTGGAACAATGGGACGGCAAGGCAGATGCTATAGGTCTTGGCGGAACAGACTTATACGTTTATGCAGGTAAGAAACGTTATACATTTCGTGAATCTGCTAAGCTTATTGCCAACGTTCATAAGACACCAGTGTTGGATGGCAGTGGTCTGAAAAATTCTTTAGAGCGTAAGCTCATTCAAAAATTAGCTGCTTCTGGAGAGCTGTCTATAAAAGGCAGTAAGGTGCTGCTTGTTTGTGCAGTAGACCGTTTTGGCATGGCAGAAGCGTTGCAGCAGGCAGGTGCAAGTGTTACTTTCGGTGACTTAATTTTCGGACTCAATATTAATAAACCTTTATATTCTTTACAAAAATTGGCGTGGTGGGCAGCATTGCTGGCGCCAGTTGTAACTAATCTGCCGGTAAGCTGGTTTTACCCTATGGGTAAGGAGCAGGAAGTGCGTGTTATGCGTCATCCAGAATATTTTTTGGAAAATGATATTATTGCCGGAGATTTTCACTATATAAAGAAGTTTATGCCGAATAAACTTCCTGGAAAAATAATTATTACTAATACTGTTACTGCTGTCGATAGAGAACTGCTCAAACAGGCAGGTGTAAAGATGCTTATTACTACAACCCCCTGTATTGAGGGACGCAGCTTTGGCACTAATGTAATGGAAGCTATGCTGGTAGCTTTACATGGCAGCAACGGGTCACTGTCTGCTGATGAATACTTGAAGCTTTTGGAGCGTTATCATATAGAATCTTCTGTGGAGTACTTTGGTACTAAGGAGTAGTTTGTTTTCATGGAAAAATTTGCCTTTATTATTCATCCATTATCTCTGCAGGATATGGAACATTTGTCACCGTTTATGAAATATATTCCCGCTTCTGTTATTGAAGCCTGCCTGAAGATGAAAAAACCGTTTAAGGTTTCGCATATTACTGGGATTAAAAGTCCGTATGCAGAGGCTGAAGGGTGGTTTATCGGGTGTCCGCTTACTGCTAAACAAATGGTGGAACTGCCGGAAGAATTTGTTATGGACAGAATTATACAATCTGGTAAGGTTGCACAAGAGTTGGGAGCAAAAATAGTTGGTCTGGGAGCTTTTACATCTATTATTGGTGATGCAGGAATTACTGTAGCTGAAAATTTGGATATAGCTGTTACATCGGGCAATAGTTATACTGTTGCAACTGCTGTACAGGGAACAAAGCAGGCTGCAATGCTTATGGGGAAGAAACTCAAAGAATGTCGGGCAGTTGTTGTAGGTGCAACTGGTTCTATAGGTGCAGCAGCAGTTAGACTTTTAGCTAAAGAGGTTAAGCATATCACTCTTATGGCAAGGCACATAGTGCCGCTTGAGGAACTGGCACAGGAGCTTATAAGCCAAAATCATTGTGAGGTTGCTGTAAGCAGAGATATTCATGCAGCATTGCAGGAAGCTGATATTGTTATTACTGTTACCAGTGCCTTAGATTTTTTGATTGAACCGGAAGATTTAAAGCCTGGAGCTGTTGTCTGTGATGTAGCACGTCCGCGTAATGTATCGCGTGAAGTATCATTAAAACGTAATGATGTACTTGTTATTGAAGGCGGTATAATTAACATTCCAGGTAATGTTGATTTTCATTTTAATTTTGGCTTTCCGCCGCATACATCTTATGCCTGCATGGCAGAAACGATGATTTTGGCACTTGACGGAAGATATGAGAATTTTTCTTTAGGCCGTGCTTTGGATATTAATAAGATAAATCTTATTTCTCAGCTGGCTGAAAAACATAATTTTCAGATGGCAGGTTTCCGTAATTTTGAAAGAGCAGTATCCAATGAACATATAGCAGAGGTAAAACATAATGCACAGCATGCACTTGCAGTGCATGGATACTGATGTTTGTTGACAAGATAATCTTGCAACGCTTATAATCATTGTTAGTATACATAATTAATTATTAAGGAGCAGAAAAATGGCTAATAAAGAAACTATCTTAACAACTGAAGGTTTACAAAAATTAGAAGACGAATTAGAAAATCTTGTCACTGTACGCCGTCAGGAAGTTGCTGAGCGTTTAAAAGTCGCTATTTCTTATGGTGATATCAGCGAAAACTCTGAGTATGATGATGCTAAGAGTGAGCAGGCTTTTATTGAAGGTCGTATTTTAGAGCTGGAGCAGATGATTAAAACTGCTACCATCATCGATGACAGCGGCAATAAGGAAGCTGGTGTGGTTTCCCTTGGCTCTACTGTACTGC
>CAZQQK010000099.1:0-5478 GCA_964595445.1 uncultured Phascolarctobacterium sp. | reverse complement strand
CTCAGCGACTTGTATATAATACCACGCCTCTCTCCTTATGTCAACACCTTTTTTGTTACTTTTTTACATTTTTTGTTCGATACACTAGGTTCAGTGTGGTTAGAAATGCCTATTTTATCGCTTTAAGTCCTCTTAAATTTTCTTCGTTTTTTCTTTTAAAATCACTAAATTTAACCTTTTGCTTCACTATCAGTAATATAAAATCTCTAAAATCAACTTAAATCTTACTTTATATATTTACCTATTGCCTTATTAATTAGAAATCTAACTATCTATATCTCAAGTAATTTTCATACTACCTAATTAAATATGACAAAGTTATCTGAAAATGTTATAATAAAATTACTATTAATTTCATCAGAAGATGAAGCTAACATAATAACTAAAGAAGAGGTAGAAAATGTTTAAATTATTAAAATTTCTTATGACCTGTGTTGTTTGCCTCATCATTATGGGCATATCAATCCTCTATGGTTTTTCCAGTCTATTCGCACCCCCTAATATGGATGAAACGTTAATCCCTGATGCAGCTTCTCAATTTTATGATATTAACGGGAATGCTATTTATACTACACTTTCTGAAGAACGACGTATTCCTGTTACTATAGATAAAATTCCTAAACATGTACAACGTGCCTTTATTGCTATTGAAGATAACCGTTTTTACGAACACAGCGGCATTGACTATCGCGGTACTGCTAGAGCCTTAGTTTCTACTTTAAGCGGCAGTGAAGTCCAAGGCGGCAGTACAATCACTCAGCAGCTTGCTAAAAATGCTTTTCTTACACAGGAACGTTCTATAACTCGTAAAATCAAAGAAGCTTTTATTGCTAAAGAACTTGAACATAAATATACTAAAGACGAAATTCTTACCATGTATCTTAACCAAATTTATTTTGGACAGGGAGCATATGGTATAGAAAGTGCTTCTATGTATTATTTCGGCAAGCATGTTCAATATCTTGATATTGCTGAAGCTGCCACTTTAGCAGCTATTCCAAAAAGTCCTAATTATTTCAACCCGTTTGAAAACCCACAGGAAAGTAAAAAGCGACAGGAACTAGTCATTGATCAAATGATAAAATACGGTTTCATAACTTCTGAGGAAGGCATATCTGCTAAAGCAGAAAAACTTACCTATAGTACATATCATAAAGAGAAAAGCGATCCTCGTTCCTACTTTTTTGAAATGATTAGCCAAAAAGTAATGGATGAAGTCGGAGCTGATGCTTTGTATAAAGGCGGTTTAAAAATATATACGACATTAGATCCAGATATGCAAAAGGCTGCTGAAAATGCAATGCGGTATCTTCCAACATACTATCAAGACAGCAAAAATCTTACTCAGCCGCAATTAGCACTTGCAGCAATTGATCCTCACACAGGTTATATCAAAGCAATGCTCGGAGGCAGAGGTGAAGATAAATTTAATAGAGCCACTCTTGCCGTTCGCCAACCTGGCTCTGCTTTCAAACCTTTCGTTTATCTAACAGCAATGCAGAATGGTTTTTCTCCAGCCAGCATAGTCGAAGATAAAGAAGAAGAATTTTCCCCAGGCTGGAAACCACAAAACTCGGACCGAGCTTGGCATGGCAAAGTAAGCTTGAGAACAGCACTAGTACGTTCACTAAACGTTCCTACAATTAAATTAGCACGAGAAGTCGGTGTAAGCAAAATTATCACAAACGCAGAAAAAATGGGAATTTCTACTCTAGTAGATTCCGGTGCTTATAGTGATACAAATTTAGCTATGGCTTTAGGTGGTCTTAGCAAAGGCGTTAATCCCGTAGAAATGGCTGCCGCTTATGGTGTACTTGCCAGCAATGGTATCTATTGTAAACCGATAGCTCTCCTAAAGATTGTAGATCGTGAAGGAAAAGTTCTTTATGAAGCCAAACCTGAATCCAAACGTGTAATTGATGCACAGTCAGCATACTTAACAACTAATATGTTGCAGGATGTTCTTATTAGCGGAACAGCTGGCGGCATGGGTATAGGCCGTCCAGCAGCAGGAAAAACCGGTACTACCGATACTTATATAGATGCTTGGTTTGTAGGATATACCCCTGATTTATGTACCGCAGTTTGGATAGGTGATGATAATAACAAACCCATGAATTATATGTACGGCAGCGGTACGCCACTTTCCATCTGGCATGACTTTATGATTAATGCCTTAGCTTCTACTCCCAAAAGCAACTTTTATAATCCTGGTGTAACTGTTCCTCCAGAACCAGAAATAAAACAGGATGATAAAGATAAGGAAAAGGATAAGGATAAAGACAAAAACAATAAACTTGCTGACAGTAAAACATCTGTAATCTCTCCGCAGCAAGCTGTTATCAGTAATAAACCTGCAACAAAAAAACGCAGTATGAAAGATCGTGTAAATGAAATTATGGGCAAGCCTGTAATAAGCAATCAGCCTACTCAACATAACTAATAATTTATTAACGGACATCTTTGCTATTAAAGATGTCCGTTTTTATTATATTTACAGTATGTATATTGTATACAAAACAGCTTGTTTATGTTATAATTAAATAACAATAATTTCACTATATATTTTCTGATTTTATCATCATAAGAAGGAGAACTATTATGAATAAAAAGCCTGTAAAAATAGTAGAAACCGTTTTACGTGACGGGCATCAATCACTTGCTGCTACCAGAATGCGTATTTGTGATATGCAACCCATTCTTGAACGTTTAGACAATGCAGGCTATTACGCTTTAGAAGCATGGGGCGGTGCAACTTTCGATGCCTGTCTTCGTTTTCTAAATGAAAACCCTTGGCAGCGTTTACGAACTTTAAGAAAACATCTTCGTAAAACACCTATACAAATGCTTCTGCGTGGTCAAAATATACTCGGTTATAATCATTATGCTGATGATGTAGTACGAGAATTCGTAAAACGTTCGATTGATAACGGTGTATCTATTATTCGCATTTTTGATGCACTTAACGATACCCGTAACTTAGAAACGGCAATGCATGCGACAAAAGATGCTGGCGGACATGCACAAGGGTGTATTGTTTATACCATAAGCCCCTATCATAAAGATGAAGATTTTGTAAAATTAGGCAAAGAACTTGTACAAATGGGAGCTGATTCTTTATGTATAAAAGATATGGCTGGTTTACTAAGACCTTATTCAGCCTATAACCTCGTAAAAACTTTAAAGTCAGAACTAAATGTTCCTATCGACATACATACACATTTTACCAGCGGCATGGGTGATATGACTTATCTAAAAGCAATTGAAGCAGGCGCAGATATTATAGATACTGCCTTATCTCCTTTCTCTGAAGCTACAAGCCAACCATGTACAGAATCTTTGGTTGCTTCCTTGGAATCAACGCCTTATGATACCGGACTAAGTTTAACTAAGCTTAATGATTTAGCAGATTACTTTAAGAATGTACGTAAAAATCTTATTCATGATTTTAATCTTAACCCTAATATCCCTATCGATCCCCAAGTACTTACTTTTCAAATTCCAGGAGGTATGCTTTCCAATCTGCTTAATCAAATGAAAGAAATGGGTGTTGCGGATAAATATCCACAGTTACTTGAAGAAATGCCACGAGTACGTGCAGAACTAGGATATCCACCATTAGTTACACCTACCAGTCAAATTGTAGGTTCCATGGCTGTACTTAACATAGCTCTTGGTCGTTATAAAATGATTCCCCGTGAAGTTAAAGACCTTATCCGCGGCAAATATGGTCGTACCCCAGGTCCAATTGATTCTAAAGTAAAACAACTTGCTATAGGAGATGCACCGCAAATAGAGCATCGTCCAGCAGACGATATTCCACCGCAAATGAAAAAATTACGCGAAAAATTGGCAGAAGAAGGTTTTGCAAATGCACCTATAGAAGACGTTTTAAGTTATGCATCATTCCCCGAAGTTACTTTGAACTTTTTACGTCACAGCAACATATCTATGAAATTTCACGATTTATAAAAATAAAGAGACATAACTTTGTACAGTACATACAAAAGTTATGTCTCTTTTATTAACCAATAATATTATTGCACATCTTCAAGATGTTCTTCCTGCAGCTCTTCGTGAATTTTTGCAGGCTCATGCAATAGTTTTATTCCTACACGAATAATACGCATCTTATCAATTTCTTCTACTGTAAAAATCGCAGCAGCTGTATTTACCATCTGCCCTACTTTCGGTGGATAATCTATCTTCGCATAAACCCAGCCGCCTATAGTATCACAGTCTTCTGTATCAAGTTCAAGCTCAAAGAAATCGTTCACATCTTCTAACAACATCTTACCGTCAACAGAATAGGTCTTTTCGCCCTTTTCTTCTACCTCTGGACGTTCTTCATCAAATTCATCCTGTATTTCACCCACAATTTCTTCCAGAATATCCTCTACCGTTACCATACCAGCTGTTCCACCGTACTCATCTACTAAAACAGCCAACTGACTGCGATGTTTCTGCAACATACGCAACAGCTTGCTAATAGGCAGAGATTCTGGAACTAACAAAACATTACGTGCTAATACACGCAAATCAGGATGTTCGCCAGCATTCAAACTGCGCAATAAATCTTTAATATGCAAAAAACCAATAATATGATCTTTATCCTCATCGCATATCGGATATCGTGTCATTCGCTCCTCTAAAGCTGTTTTTATATTATCTTCCCAGGAATCTTCTAAATATAAACAAATCATATCTGTTCGCGGTACCATAATATCACTGGCACGACGATCAGAAAAGTCAAAAACATTATCCAAATATGTAAGCTCTGTTTTATCAATATAGCCATGCTTATGGCTCTCTTCCATTAAAATACGAATTTCGTCCTCATTGTGTGCTTCTTCTGCTTCACTGGCAGCTTCTACCCCAAAACAACGTAACACCCAATTAGCTACATGATTTAAAAACCATACAGCAGGATACATAAGCTTATCAAACATTAGAAGCGGACCAGAAACAAACAAAACTATCTGCTCTGTTTTCTGAATAGATAAAGATTTAGGAACCAACTCACCTAGTACTATATGCAAAGCCGTAATTACACCAAACCCAATTACAAAAGCAATCGTATGCTCCAGATTAGGCGGCAGATTAAGCATAGAAAAAACAGGCTGTAAGATTTTAGCCACTGTTGGCTCGCCAATCCAACCTAATCCCAAAGAAGCAACAGTAATACCTAACTGTGTAACTGATAAAAAAGCATCTAAATGCTCAGTAACTTTTTTTGCATACACAGCACGCTTATTACCCTCTTTGAGCAAGGCATCCAATCGTGAAGGGCGTACCTTAACAATAGAAAATTCAGAAGCTACAAAAAAACCATTAAGTGCAACTAAGAAAAAAACTGCAATAACATTGAAAAAAATTATAAGATAATCCAAAAAAGAGTCTGTATTTCCATCATTTATTGGAAATAACAGCTTCACCTCCATAATATAATATTACCAGTATTGTACCATAGTTCACGCG
>CAZQQK010000098.1:0-5522 GCA_964595445.1 uncultured Phascolarctobacterium sp. | reverse complement strand
CTTTAATGATAATTATTTATAATGTAAGAAAAGCAAAAAGTGCTTTGTTTTTAAGAGAAAGGATGAAAAGAATGAAGATTTTGCATAAGAAAAATACTCTTTTGACAGCTGCTGTTTTAGGCATGGCTTGTACTGTAAGTTCATACTTTCCTTCTGCTGTTTCAGCAGCTGGATATTCTGCTCCACAAGAACAGGCAATAAAGGTATTACCGATTGATAATGCTAAGTTTCTTCAAGGGCAAAAATTTGATTTTGCTGTTGAAGTGAAAAATGGCGATGCTGATATGGATGTAAAAATAAATGGTGTTGATGCTGCCAAATATTTTGGTAAAGCTGCTTCACGAAAGATGGAAGGCAATACAGCAGTATATAGAATTGATGATGTAAGCTTTACTAAAGCTGGTGAAGTAAATATTGCTGTTAAAGATGGCGTTCGTGAACGTAAAGCAAGTTATGTTGTTACTAATGAAAAGGCTTCAAAACGTGCTAAAAACGTCATTCTTTTTGTTGGCGATGGTATGAGCTTACAAGCACGTGAGATTGCACGTATCCTTTCTAAGGGAATTACTGAGGGTAAGTATAATGATTTGTTGAATATGGAAAAACTTTCTAATATGGCATTGATTACAACTTCAGGATATGATTCTATCGTTACCGACTCTGCTAACAGTGCTTCTGCTTATGCAACAGGTCATAAGAGTGTAGTTAATGCTATGGGAATTTATGAAAATTGCACACCTGATCCTTTTGATGATCCTAAGGTAGAAAATATTATTGAGTTGGCAAAGCGTACTCGCGGTATGGCTACAGGTATAGTGTCTACTGCTAATATCACAGATGCTACTCCTGCAGCAATGCTGACGCATACACGTCGTAGAGCTGAGCAGAATTTTATCGCTACAGATATGCTGAATGAAAAACATCGTCCTGATGTTATTTTAGGCGGTGGTTCTCGTCATTTTCTGCCTTTAGGTACACCTGGATCTAAGCGTAAGGATAATGTAGATGTTATTAAGAGTTTTGAAGATTTAGGCTATAGTTTTTCTGGAACTAAGACAGAGTTGATAAACACGCCTGCTGATGCTGATAAGCTTCTTGGCTTATATCAGTTGAACAATATGGATGTTTATATAGATCGTGAGGTTACGAAAAACCCTAAAGTTTTAAAAGGTTTTAATGATCAGCCGGGATTAGTGGAAATGACAGAAAAGGCTATTGAAACTTTAAGCAAAAATCCTAATGGGTTCTTCCTGATGGTTGAAGGTGCCTGCATTGATAAGCAGCTGCATGTACTTGATTGGCAGCGTGCAGCATATGATAATATTGAAATGGATCAAGCCATAGGTTTAGCACAAAAGTTTGCTGCTAAAAATGATGATACGCTTATAGTAGTTGTTGCAGACCACGCACATGGTGCCAGCATTACAGGTACGTATCATGAATTGGATGGAAAAACTGGACGTGAAGCTGTAAGAACGTATGCTGATGCTAAATGGCCTACTTTTGAGGATGCAGATGGTGATGGCTATCCAGATAATCCAGACCCGTCTGTAACTTTGGCTGTACAATTTGCTAACCATCCTGATTATAATGAAAATTATAAATTTAAATCTGTACCTACTGCACCAGCGATTATGGGCAAAGATAATAAGGCCATTGCTAATCCTCAAATTGCAGGAGAGCTGCTGCGTGGTAATATACCTGCTGATGCTGATCAAGAGGTACATTCTGCTGATGATATTATTCTTAACGCTGGCGGACCAGGAGCAGAATATTTTAAAGGTGTGATGGATAATACTGAAGTTTTCTTCGGTATTGTTAGAGCACTGGGTTTAGATGGCAATAAAAATGTAAAAAACAAATAAGTATACGTAACTTAGAGAGGCAAAGATTATGCTTAATAAAATCTTGTGTGTTTTATTAATGCTGCTTTTGCTGCCTATAAGTCAAAGAACGGCCCCTGTGCAGGGACCGTTCTTTAGCTTATGTAATACGGCAGAAGCATTTTGGAATAATTCTATAGAGCTTAGTTTTGATGAGCTGTATTCTTCAGTTAGTTCTCGAGGGGTAACACTGAGCAGTAAGCTGCTTAGCTGTGAGGGAAAAACAGTAAATATGACTGGATTTATGGCTCCGCCACTTACACCAACGATTAACTTTTTCGTATTGACCCGTGAACCTATGTCTATTTGTCCTTTTTGCGGAAGTGATGCGGACTGGCCTACTGATATTGTGGTAGTAAAGATTGATGCTCCAGTAACAGCATTACCCTTTGACAGTCCTATCAGCGTTACAGGAACATTGTATTTAGGCAGTGAGGTGGATGAAGAAACTGGTTTTGTCAGTCTTGTACGTATTAAGGCAGATAAGCTGGAGGTGTTGTGATGGCACTTTTGGAAATCGAAAATTTAAGTAAAAATTTTTATACACCAGATGGGAGGCTTAGTGCGCAAATAAATGTTCCTGCTTTACAGCTTGAAGCAGGAGAGAGCTTTGTTCTTAATGGTGTTAGCGGTAGTGGTAAAACAACTGTACTGCATTTGATTTCGGGATTGTTAAAGGCAGATAGTGGAACAATTATTTTTGATGGAACTAACATAACTAATATGCCTACAGCTCAACGTGATTTTTGGCGAGCTAATAATATCAGCTATATTTTTCAGCGGCTGAATTTATTGGATGAGTTGACTGTATTAGAAAATATTCTGCTGCCGCAGTGCTGGTGTAAAGGTCAGAATAAAGATAAGGTTATGCGAAAGGCTATGGACTTGCTGCTGCAAGTGGGATTAGCCGATAAAAGTAAATGTTTTCCTTTTACTCTAAGTATTGGCGAACAGCAGCGTATTGCAGTAGTACGTGCATTAATGCAGCAGCCGAAATTATTATTGGCAGATGAACCGACAGCTAGTCTTGATGCAGTAAACAGCAGAATAATTATTGGTATGCTGCAGCAAATGTGTCGTGAACAACAGGTAGCATTACTTCTTAGTACACATGACGAAACTATTAAAGATCTCTTTCCCAAAAAGTATAATCTTAGGGGCGGTTGTTATGAATAAATTTGTTTTAGTACAGCGTTTGCTGGCAGGCAGACTATTGCAGAATTTATTGGCCATATTTGTTATGTCCTGCTGTGTTGCAATGACTATTTGTATTTTGCTGCTGTCAGCAGGTTTGCACAGTAGTTTAATAAGTGCTGGAGAACCGTTTCCAATGTTGCTTGGTGCCAAAGGAAGTCCTAATCAATTAGTGCTTAACAGTGTATTTTTAAAAGATCAGCCTGTAGGAAATATAAAATATGCTCAGCTTGAAAAACTGCGGCAGAATAAAAATATAAAAATGGTTATACCTTTGGGTTTTGGTGATAACTACAAAGGTTTTAAGGTTGTAGGAACAGAACAGACAGTCTTTGAAATGCCTAAGCATTTAGGAAGTAACGATAAATGGCTGCATATAGCGCAGGGGCAGAAGTTCAAAGACTCTGGTGAGGCCGTTATAGGTGCAGAAGTTGCTAAGCGTACAGGTTTGAAAGTTGGAGATAGTTTCAGTTCTGTACATGGAGTCGTTGTAAATACTAATGCGGAAGACCATAATGAGAAATATAAAGTAACAGGAATTTTGCATCCTGTTCAGGGACCATATGACAGTGCTGTTTTTGTTACTATGGAAAGTATATGGTCACAGCATAATCATCATAGTATGGCAGAAAGTGGTGAAGCTTCTAAGAAAAAAGAGGTGACAGCTGCTGTAATTTATCCCAAAAGTTATGCAGCCAGCTTGCAGTTATTTGCTTTATACAGTAAGGACAACGATGTACAGCTGATATTTCCCTCTAAAATTATTATTCAGTTATTTGCACTTATGGGAGACGCAGAAAAACTGTTGAAATTTTTTAGTTTTGCAGTTCTTGTCTTGTCTATGTTGATTATAGGATGTACCTTATATTGGTTTGTGCTTGGGAGTTTACATCAGCAGGCAGTTATGAGAGCTCTTGGTGCTAGTGTGCAGCAAGTAACTGCAATTTATTTTCGACTAGGTATAACATTAGTCAGCTGTGGTTT
The DNA here is from genome assembly GCA_964595445.1 of uncultured Phascolarctobacterium sp. Lineage (GTDB taxonomy): Bacteria > Bacillota > Negativicutes > Acidaminococcales > Acidaminococcaceae > Phascolarctobacterium_A. The sequence goes on along the minus strand of CAZQQK010000098.1, from coordinate 1,461 downwards.
GTTTCTTGGGGTGTTAGCAGGACATGGACTTTATAAATTGTTGAGTTATTTGCTGAAGCATAATGCTGGATTACATATGCCTCATATGCTGTTGTCTACAGAAGCTTTTATTGCAGCAATTATATTGTTTTTTGGCGCAATATGCAGTTATATCCCTGCGTACTTATCAGGACACAGGGATATAACAGAAACTCTTTAATGTGATTGTATTTTGGAACTTACGTATATCAGCAGAACGTTCATCAATAAATATGCACCAGTTTCAGCTAGTTCCTCAGCAAGTTCTCCGTGAAAATAAGGGAATACTGTGCGTTCACCAATATAAGCAAAGGCAATGAATAGCAGCATTAATATGAACAGATCGATAGGTATATGTCTAAAATGGAGCAACTGCCAAAAATGTGAACGATAGGTGTAAATGAGCAGTAATAAGATTAAGACTGCTACCAGTGGATGAACAAGTTTTCCGTAAAGTCCCATTTGGTCATAGCTTATATGCGAACCATCGGACATGGTGATTAGGGCTCTTCCCCAACTGATTTCCCGCATAAAAAGCAAAAAGAAATAAATACATCCTGCTCGCCACAGATGACGAATCCGTACAACTTGGGGGGGTGAAGCTGTAAGGTTTCGTTTGCAGAAAAGGCCGCCGGCTAATAGTAAAACGAGCTGAAAGTTTTCTATTAAACCGTTTTCTTTACCGCACCATTCTGGAAGCAACAGGTTGAGCAAAAACATACTGAAAAAATAAATCCAGCAGATTTTGCGCCATTTTTGAAGCTGAAACACTATTTTTCCTCTTTTCTGACTGAACAGTCAAATTATTATATTAAAATTTTAACATAAAATTAAGGTTGATTCAAGAAAGCCTTTTTACAGGTAAAATACTCTCTAAACTGATGCTTCAGTAAAGAGAGTATTTTGCATTAATGAAAAATAGCTTTTTAGTTGCTGCTTTTTTATAAGAATATAGGGGTAAAATCGTAACTTTTTAGTAAATCCTGCAAATCCTTAAATGATAACCATACAGTAGCAGTATTTGTGTTAGGATGTATACCTATACGTTCTTCTAAAAGTAAAGTATCTGTTATCCATGTTATAGTATTATTGTTATTGCCAATCAATGCCAAAGGAGTGACACAGCCTGTTGATATACCAAGCAATTCTTCCATACGCTTTTCGGGGACAAAACTTAGACGTGAGCTGCCAATAATTGTAGCGAGTTCTTTTAAATCTATTCGATTATTTGGAGCCATTGTAACAAGATAGTAGTGGCTGCTGTTGCTGTTTTGTAAAAAAAGATTACGACAGATGATACCTTGCTGCGAAGAAATGATTGCATCTTTATCGTCTATAGTATAAACAGCGGAGTGTTCTGTGATAGAAAAGGAGATATTATTTTTTTGTAATAATGATATAATTTCTATTTGGGATTCGGCACAGACTAAATTTTCTTTAGCA
>CAZQQK010000097.1:0-5553 GCA_964595445.1 uncultured Phascolarctobacterium sp. | reverse complement strand
TCAATAAGCTGTTTTCTGACGCCGTTTAAGGCTCTAGCCCCTTCCTCAGTCAAAACAACAGTATCTTCTATACGCACCCCGCCCTTGCCGGGAATGTATATGCCAGGTTCAATAGTAAAAATCATACCCGTCTGCAAAACAGTACTGCCGCGTTTATTAATATTAGGCATTTCATGAATTTCTAAACCAACTCCATGCCCTGTACCATGAACATAATAATCTCCATAGCCGCAAGCAACAATACTATCACGGACAATCGCATCCAGCTCCTTGCCAGTCATGCCAGTCCTTGCAGCTTTTAAACCTTTAAGCTGTGCTTCTTCAACAATAGTATAAATTTCCTTATGCCAAGAGTTAGCCATTCCTAAAACAACAGTACGCGTCATATCAGAATGATAGCCTTTATAAACCGCACCAAAGTCAAAAGTAACAAAATCCCCTACTTCAATAACTTTATCCGATGCCGTCCCATGAGGCAATGCACTGCGTGCTCCTGAAGCAACAATAGTATCAAAAGAGGTTTTTTCACTGCCAAGTGCTCTCATATAATATTCAAGCCGCCCTGCTAAACTACGTTCAGTACGTCCTGGTTGAATATCATCCAAAAGTTTGATAAAAGCTTCATCAGCAATACTTGCAGCTTTAAGCAACATATCCAACTCTTTTTTATCCTTAATCATACGAATGTCGCTTAAATCAATGCTCTCCATATATATATCATCAAGAAACCCTTGCAGTGTTATATAATCAGTATAACTGTAATTGGCACCATCAAATCCAACTACATTAGAAACAGCTTTTTTAGCTAACTCAGCAGCTGCTGCCCAAATACTGGATGCATCATGCGGTACATACTCCAAAACCTTAAAAAACTTCATTTCATTTTTTGCTTGTTCTGTATAACGACCATCAGTAATTAAGACTCCCTGATTACGATCAAGATACAAAAGGCTGGAATCTCCAGTGAAACCAGTAAGATAACGGATTGTGGTAACATCCTTTAAAATTACACAATCTACACAAAGTTTGGCCATTATTTCCAAAACTTTATTTATGCGTGACATGATATTACCCTCTTTCAATAAAAAACTGTATTATAGGTATGAATTACCTAAATATTTTACCACTCATTAGCAAAACTTTCAACTACTTGTACTTCAAAAGGCATATTTTCTATAATATTCATTATATCGAAATAAGTATCAGGCGTAGCATAAAACTTTATTAATCCACTGCTTCCATCTACAGTACTCACCATCGCTAAATGCTCATAACCTTCCATAATCCAATTTACATCTGCAATATGCTCAGGTTCAACCTGTGCATAAATCATACTGTGAGGTCCAGGGTCATTATCACTCATTATTTTACAACCTTTCTGCGTAATAAACTATATTGCAGCAACTGCTTACTGCTTACTGCTGAAAATTTTTGCTGAGCATGCGGTGCACAATCAATAGGCAATCCATCCGCATCCTGCATTTGCTCTAAAACAAAAGGCATTGTTGTTCCATCAGGCATTAATATCTCAAGCGGTTCTCCCGCTTTTACATTATTGCGCTGTTCAAAATATGCACGTTTATTCTTGATATCATAACCAGTCACAATACCTACAAAGTCATGTGTCTGTTCATATTTTGAACTAGTGTATACCTGTGCATTACGATCAGGTTTATTTACCGCAAAAGCTGTTGTATATTGACGATGAGACACCTTATTAAGCTCATTAATCCATGCTTCAGGCACATTATAATTATCCATATCTTTCCAGCATATGTCTATGGCTTTACGATAAACGCTTACTACTGTAGCAACATAATGTACACTCTTCATGCGGCCCTCAATCTTCAAACTGCATACACCAGCACGCATAAGCTCCGGTAAATATTCAATAAGACACAAATCCTTAGAATTCATTACATAAGTTCCGTGTTCATCTTCTTCCAAATCAAAATATTCACCAGGTCGTTTTTGTTCTCCCAACTTATACATATTATATTCCCAACGACAAGCCTGTGTGCAAGCACCTCTATTACCATCGCGTCCCGTCAGATAAGCACTTAGCAGGCAACGTCCAGAATAGGAAATGCACATTGCTCCATGAACAAAAGTTTCAAGCTCCACATTCGTTTTTTCACCGATTTCTGATATCTCTCTAAGTGAAAGCTCACGTGCAAGCACTACCCTTTCAGCACCTAACTGCTCCCATGCCTTTACCGCAGCATAGTTAGTAGTGTTAGCCTGCGTACTAACATGCAAAGGCATTGTTGGTACTGCCTCACGAGCTATAGACCATACACCTAAATCACTGATAAGCAAAGCGTCAACATCAGCCTGCTGCAAGCTTCTCAAATAATCCGGCAACTTATCAGCATCATCATTATGAGCAAAAATATTCACTGTTACATAAACTTTTTTCCCTAAACTATGTGCATAAGCTGTCATTTCAGCAATTTCTTCTATCGAGAAGTTATTGGCAAAAGCTCTCAAGCCAAACATCTTACCGCCAAGGTAGATAGCATCTGCACCATACAACAGTGCTATTTTGCCTTTCTCCATATTACCTGCCGGTGCCAGCAGCTCAGGTTTAACTAATTTTCTGTTCATTTCTTCTCCATTTTTTATATAACTAAACATTTTCAACCTATATCTTTTATAGCTTGTAAATGCTCACTATAAGTTTTACTAAATCTATGATAGCCATTCTTTTCAGCAACAAAATAAAGATATTCCGTCTGCTCTGGTACTAATACTGCCTCAATAGCTTTTATTCCAGGACTGGCAATAGGCCCTGGAGGCAATCCACTGTTGATATAAGTATTATACGGATTTTTTATTTCAGTATCAGCAAAAGTTATGACTTCTTTCTGCATTCCTAAAATATACTGAATAGTAGTATCTGACTGAATAGGCATACCTATCTGCATACGTTTCCAAAATACACCTGCAATACGAGGCTGTTCTTCTGCAAACACAGCTTCAAGCTCCACCATAGCAGCCATATTGACTACATCACGCAAATTAAGTTTTTTCTCATTCACGGTTTTAATAATACCGTCCTGTTTCATCTGAATATCAAACTGTTCTACCATTATACGCAATATTTCCTGTTCGCTTATCCCCACAGGAAAATCATAAGTTGCAGGATACAAAAATCCTTCTGCTTTAAAAATAACATTAGGATTATCAGTTTGCATATAAGCATACGGAGCATAATCCTTGGCTGCTGCTATAAATTTATCAGCATTACCAATACCTTCTGTCTCCAATTTTTTTGCCGTTTTTACTACATTATAACCTTCTGGTACAGTAAACCGCACCTGCTTTATCTTACCTTTAGCCATCACATCAACTATTTGGCTGTTACTCATACCACCCTCAAGCTGATATGCACCTGCCTGCAGCTTCGTTGCCAAGCCTTTCAAACGTGCTTCCATACGAAAGGCAGCAGGGTCTTTTATCAATTGCTTATCATGCAGCAATACAGCTATCTCTGCTGTTGTCATTCCTTCTTTTACTACAATAATACGTGAACCGTTAACTGCATAATCAATATTCTTTCCACGAACATTCAACTGAACAACAAACACCAAAAACGCTGCCACCAAAAGCATCACAGCACAAATACAAACAGTATAATAAGGCTTAGAACAAATAAATTCTCTAATCTTTACTAAATTCATCTAAATGTTTTCACCATACAGCGTATTACATAAAAATACCGGACCGAAGTCCGGATATTTTCATTCTACAGAAAAACTTACTCCTCGTCCCCACACATCTCATCATACAAAGCAGCAACTGCTTCATATTCCTCATCTGTAGGACCTACATATACAGCTTCACCGTTCTCATCAAAATCAATACGTGCAATAATGCAGTAATCCTCTTCATCATGTTCATGACAATCACATTCTTCATCTTCACAGCAATCATCATCGATAGCTACAAGAACAGCAAAGTTTTTTCCATTATAAGGAATAACCATTTCCTCCATGAAGTAACTTTCATTGCCCTCTTCATCAGTCAGAACAACAACATCTACTTCTTCGCCCTCTTCAGCTTCAGCCTGCATAGCTTCTAATTCTTCATTTTTTATGTCTTTTTCTTCCATAAAGGCACCTCTTTCAAAATATCATCAGCTTATAAAATATAAAAGCCAATTAAGTTAAATCTATTATTCTTACAGCATATTGTATAATAGTTTACGGTATTCTGTCAAATTTTAAAACGTTTACTATCAAGATAATTTTGCAGAATAACAACTGCAGCCATCATATCTATAATTTTTTTACGCTTTTTACGACGTAAATCTGCATCTACAAGAACCTTTTCTGCTGCTACAGTGCTAAGACGTTCATCCCAAAGCACAACTTCTATCTGCGGAAATAGACAACGAAGCTTTTCTGCCATCTCAGCACAGCTTTGTGCCCTTTCGCCAATTGTGCCATTCATATTTTTTGGATAACCAACAACTAATGTATCAACCTCATGCTCTTTTACCAGTTCTGCTAAACGAGCATAGTCACGTTCTTCTGTAGTACGGTGAATTGTTTCTACACCACTGGCTATAAGTCCCATAAGATCGCTCACAGCTATACCAATTGTTCTCGTTCCCACATCAAGAGACATTTTTCGCATCAAATTACTCCTCTTACTTATTTATTTGCTGTAAATAATTTTTTACCAACTCTTCTATAAGTTCATAACGCTCATGACGGCGCAATTTAGTACGTGCATCATCATAGCTGGTAATATAAGTAGGATCACCGCTCAGTAAATATCCTGCCAATTGATCAACTGGATTATACCCCTTTTTCTCAAAAGCTGTATAAACTTCTTTTATAGTTTCAGCAACCTCCAGTTTTTCTGACTGGCGTTTAAACATCATTGTTTCCTGTGAAATTTCTGACATAACAAATCCCCCTTTCGGTCTATCTACGTATCTGTCAGAACGCAATCAAACATATCAGCTAATTGTTATATAAATCATTTTAACATATCTTTGTGCAGTAATTCAAGATAACAGCGATAGACGCTTAACAAGAAGATGTATCGATAAAAGAGCCTGAAACTATACATTGCCTTGTCAACCTATATCAATTCTGTATAATTACAACTCTAAACTTTTGTACTTTAACATTAATTTATCATGAAACTGTATATGTTTTCCCTGTTTACGCCATCTTCAAGGCTAAGCTCTTTACCGTCAGCACCAGTATAAGCAAGGCTTTCATCTTCTTTTACAATAATATTTCCCTCTAGCAGTTTTGCCATGTTTTGAGGGCTTGCAGCGTTACCTTTAGTCAGTAGTTCAACAGCCTTAGATACTTTCATGCCGTTAAGGCGTTTAGTTTTTTCTGCCTCTGCGGTTTTTGTCATATCATCCAACTGTTTTGTTACTTTGCTTACCTGACTGGTAAGGTCAGTAATCTGTTTTGCTACTTCATCAGGCTTTTTACCGCCTTGTGCGAACTGATCAAGCGTTGCTTTCAGTCCTTTCACCTTGTCTACCACATCATCACCGTCAGCTAAACCCGCAGCTTCTAAAAC
>CAZQQK010000096.1:0-5867 GCA_964595445.1 uncultured Phascolarctobacterium sp. | reverse complement strand
ATTTTTCTCTATATTTTAGTTATTAAGAAACGAAATCAATAGCGTATTCATAAAGTATCTTTCTATTTTACTTTTGTATATTTGTAATGTATATCATTTTACTATGTAAAGCATTTTCACTTTACCCAAGCAATAATCTATCACTAGCCATTTCTGAGCCACTAGCCTGTTCAAACATCTCCAATAAATCTGCTATCTGCAAATGTCTTTTTTCTTCACCCTTTACGTCAATAATTACTCGTCCATTATGCAGCATAATCAGACGATTTCCATAACTCAAAGCATCACGCATATTATGAGTAATCATAAGAGTTGTCAGATGATCACGTGTAACTATTTTCTCTGTAAGTGCCAAAACTTTAGAGGCTGTTTTAGGATCCAATGCTGCAGTATGTTCATCTAACAACAGCAATTTGGGTTTTTTTAGAGTTGCCATAAGCAAAGTAAGTGCCTGACGCTGACCGCCGCTAAGCAACCCAACCTTAGCAGTCATCCGCTCCTCCAAACCCAAATCAAGCTCTTTAAGCAATGTATAAAAGCGCTCGTGCTGATCACTAGATAAACTCCAAGCTAATCCTGGAGGTTCTCCGCGTCTGGAAGCCAAAGCAAGATTTTCCTCTATCATCATACCCGCAGCAGTACCCAACATGGGATCCTGAAAAACACGTCCTATATACTTAGCACGCTTATGTTCTGGTTTTTTTGTTATATCCTCTCCATCGATGATTACCTTGCCCTCATCAACAGAAAATACTCCTGCTATAACGTTTAATGTTGTTGATTTTCCAGCACCATTACCGCCAATAACAGTAGCAAAATCGCCTGGCTCAAGATGCAATGACAAATCCTGCAACGCTTTTTTTTCATTAATAGTTCCTGGAAAAAATGTCTTAGATACATGTTCTACATGCAGCATTTAATGCACCGCCTTTCTTCCGCCTATTTTGCTCTTAATCAATGGCATAGACAAAGCAATTGCTACTAACACAGAGGTAAACAGCTTAAGATCATTCGGAGGCATTCCCATAGCTAGTACCAGCGCAATGACAATACGATAAACAATAGAACCTAAAACTACTGAAATAAGACAGTTTTTAAAACTGCGTGTACCGAAAAGTACTTCACCTATAATTACTGATGCCAATCCGATAACAATAGTTCCTGTCCCCATGCCTACATCGGCAAAACCATTAGACTGTGCAACTAAAGCTCCTGATACAGCAACAAGTCCATTACTCAGCAAAAGCCCGAGAATAATAGTCACATCTGTATCTACACCCTGTGCTCTTATCATTTGCTGGTTAAAGCCTGTAGCACGAATAGCTGCCCCTATCTGCGTACCGAAGAACCAATAAAGAAAACTCCCAACAATAACGGTTACAGCCAATCCCACAACTAATGTTGTTTGTGCCATACTTAAATCCAAAATATTTTTTGCTAATTTAAAAGTTGTATCTACTCCCAGCAAAGATAAATTTGCTTTACCCATAATTCGCAAATTTACAGAATATAACGCTATCATTGTCAAAATACCAGCAAGCAATGCTGGTATTTTCATTTTTGTATTTAAAATACCAGTAATAACTCCAGCAAGCATACCAGCAATAAATGCTCCTAAAAGTGCTGTGAACGGCCCATATCCAGCTGCCATCATTGCAGCTGCTGTAGCTGCACCCATAGGGAAACTGCCTTCCACCGTCAAATCAGCAATATCCAAAACACGAAAAGTTACATAAACACCCAAAGCCATCAGTGCCCACAACAGTCCTTGAGCTACCGTAGGTATCAATAAGCTAACCATTTTTCAAATCCTCCAAAATATTCCATAAAAAAGAGTCTGCTTTAAAATCAGCAGACTCTAACATAATTATTTAATAACGTCCGCACCTTTCAGTACATCTTCAGAAACTTTTACCCCAATCTTGGCTGCTTCTTTCATATTAATAGTAGGCTTAAAATCTTTTTGTGCCTGAATAGGCATATTTTCCGGCTTAGACTTACCACCCAGAATATCAGCTGCCATTTCACCTGCCTGGAAACCTAATTTGTAGTAGTCAACACCCAAAGTTGCTAATCCACCAGCTTTTACCAAAGCAGCTTCACCACAAATAACCGGCAGTTTTTCTTCCTCCGTAACAGTAAGCAAAGTAGAAATAGCTGAAGCCAATACATTATCAGTAGGCACATAAACAGCCTGTACCTGACCTGTCAGACTGCGTGCAGCCTGCTGAATATCATTGACATTAGAAACAGTAGCTTCTTTTACTGTAACTCCTCTATCTTCTGCTGCTTTCTTCAGAATCTCAACCTGCAGCTGGGAGTTAACCTCACTGGAACAATATATTGTACCAATCGTCTTAGCATTTGGAACAAGCTTCAATAACAAATCTAATTGTTCAACAACAGGATTCATGTCAGTAGTACCAGTAACATTTGTACCTGGTTTATCATTATCCTTAACCAGCTTAGCTGTTTTATAATCAGTTACTGCTGTTGCTACAACAGGAATATCACTTGTTACATTAGCTACTGTCTGTGCTGCTGGAGTAGCAATAGCACAAATCAAATTCACTTTATTATTAACAAAACGATGCGCAATATTTTGTAAATTAGACTGATCAGCCTGAGCATTTTGTCTATCAAAGGTAATATTTTCGCCTTCTTTATACCCCTTAGAAGCCAATCCATCAACAAAACCCTTATTTGCAGCATCCAAAGCTTCATGTTCTACCAGCTGTACAATACCTACATTTACTTTCTCTGCTTTTTTGCCGCTTTCTTTACTGTCTCCGCCACAGCCCAAAATACCAAAAGCCGCAGTAAGCATGAGACCAATAGCAAAAGTCCTCATTTTTTTGTTGTTCAATAACATTTAAACCATCCTTCCATACTACAATATTACATGAAAATACACTTAGAATTATTCTAAGCTTTTATTTGCTATTTGTAAATGAATTTCAGAAAAATTATCTACAAGATATTCCTCATTCTTTCAAATGTATAAAAAGTTACATATACTACAGCATAATTAAAATAATTACTTTACAATACTTCTCACAGGAATTAATTTCTATAATACGGCGTACAGCATGAAGCATTCCAATATTCTAAAAGCTCATCATCCATGCGAGCCATACACAATTGAAATCCGGCAACATCTTGTACTGTTAAAAATTCCCCAATCTTCACTGAAGAAACTCTAATCTCCTTTTCTGCAAGCAGTCCATAGCACGCTCTAAAAATAATTAATAATTCTGCCAGTGTTGTAGCCCCACTGCCATTAACCAGTAACAAAACTTTTTCTTCTTTCTGTATTTGCAAATCCTGCAAAAGCATTTCTAAAAGTTTCTCCGCAACTGTATCAGCAGAATACAATTTTTCTACTTTCCCAGAATCACCATCTTGCCCAATCCCCACTGCCATATATCCTTCTTCTACGGATGCAAGCTGATGAGCATTTACAGGATTTATTCCCCCTTTTATTGCTACAGCAACAGTCGCCAAATTATCAGCAAAACGCTGTACTATAGCAGCTGTTTCAGCAAGATACTTTCCTGAAGCAGCAACAGCCCCAGCAATCTTACATACTGCCATACATCCCACCAAACCGCGACGTTCTAAAAGTTTATCCCGTGATGCTTCAGCAACATCTTCGGCAACAATAACTTTTTTGACATCTATTCCCAGTTCAACTGCTTTTTTTACAGCAAGCTCTGCTGTCAGTAAAATCCCCGAATGATTCGGTACCACTAATAATACCCCATGCCCTCTATCAGCCATTCTTAAAGCTTCTAAACAACTTTTGGGTCCAGGTGCAGTAAACATATCACCTATTACGGCAATATCGATCATTCCTTCTCCTACAAAACCTGCTGGCGCAGGCTCATGCCCTGCTGCATCCAAAGTAACAACTGCTACACGTTCAGCATTTTTCAACTGCTTATTTACAATAAGATTTTCCTGTTCCAATGACAAAAGCTGCTGATTGGCTAGCACAAGCCCTTCAAGCATTTCTTCAGTAATATTTTCTTGTTTATTAATAAATTTCTGCATCTAAACACCTCTTCAAATATTTTTTCATTAATCGTTATTATAAAAAACTGCACCAAGCACTATCTAAATAATGCCTGGCACAGCTAAAAGCTTTTTATAACATTGTATTACATTAAACTGGAAGGATCTACCTGAACTCCATGATGAATAACCTCAAAATGTAAATGTGGACCTGTGCTGTATCCACTGCTGCCAACATAACCAATAATTTCACCTTTTTTTACATAATCTCCTGCACTGGCAACAATTCTGCTCATATGTCCATAGGCAGTAACATAACCATAATCGTGACTTATACGCACATACCTTCCATAGCCACCATACCATCCAGCCTGTTGCACATAACCAGCTGCACTTGCGTATACTGGTGCGCCATAATCAATAGCAATATCAATTCCAGGATGCCAATCACGGCTGTAACCATCAAAAGGATTTGCACGACCGCCAAAACTGGAAGAAATATAACCACCGCTTGTAGGCCAATGGGTTGGTGTAACTTCACGACGATAATTTTCAGTTTCTATTACACTCAACAAATTTTCTAAATCAGCTTTTTTTGCATCTGCCTGTCGCTGTATATTTTTTTCCTGCTCCAAAACAACATTCATCTGATTAATTTCACCAATAAAAGCTCCTCCCTGTCCAGCATAGACCGAAGCATCAGCTGCACTTGCGTATACTGGTGCGCCATAATCAATAGCAATATCAATTCCAGGATGCCAATCACGGCTGTAACCATCAAAAGGATTTGCACGACCGCCAAAACTGGAAGAAATATAACCACCGCTTGTAGGCCAATGGGTTGGTGTAACTTCACGACGATAATTTTCAGTTTCTATTACACTCAACAAATTTTCTAAATCAGCTTTTTTTGCATCTGCCTGTCGCTGTATATTTTTTTCCTGCTCCAAAACAACATTCATCTGATTAATTTCACCAATAAAAGCTCCTCCCTGTCCAGCATAGACCGAAGCATCTGTCTTAGGCGGCAGTTGAGCACCACTTTTTTCCATCTGACTGCGTACTTGATCTTCTAATTTAGACAAAGCTGCAAGCTTTTTCTGATTAGTTTCTGCCATTGCCCTTAACTCTTTAATAGTCTGCTCTTGAGCAGATTTAGTCTGTTTATATTCAGCCAACTCCTGCTTTTGTGCTTCATTCTGCATTGCAAAATGTGCTAAAACTCCAATTGTACAAACAACAATAACCAAAAAAGATGCAACCGCAGTAAAAGCATATTTTAAATGGGTCTTTTTTACATGTGTTTTAGTAATATACTGTCCGTCGGCAGGAATAAACCAAAAAGTAAAATGCTGATTGCTATACCACATATTACGCAATCCCTGATAACGATTGCAGATACGTTCTGCAAGCAGTTGATACTTAATCTGAAGTTGCTGCAATACACCAAGAACCAATAAACGTATACGATGCACCCGCATATTTACCTGAATTTTTATTACAGCAGTTAAAATATCAGCTTTATTTTTTAAATTTTCTACAAATTCATCAGCCTTTGCAGTAATTGACATCTGCAAACTTTTAACATATTCCGATACATTTTCTACTGTTTGCTGTGCTTTTTCTTTTAGACATTCTTTTATATTATCAAAACATGAACAGACTCTTTCAAACAACTGCCCCAATTTATTACGAAACATTATATTACCCCTTCAATAAGTATTTAATTATTTCATCACTACATTCTCTCTTAATAAATCAATAACATTATTATTTTAATACTTTTCAGTCTGCAAGTCAAATTTCACAACAACATTTGCTATTAATTTTATTAAATATATTATGCATTATAC
>CAZQQK010000095.1:0-5941 GCA_964595445.1 uncultured Phascolarctobacterium sp. | reverse complement strand
TAATAAAGGCATAGTTCTGTAATAAGGACTATGCCTTTATTACACAATAAAATATTTTTTGTTGAGATATAGCTGTCTTTACAAAAAAGTCATATGGTAAAAACATGAATAATTATACTCAATATAAATTTCATAGAATAAGAAAAAGCAGGGAATAATCTAATCACTTTTGAAAGTGTAAATTATTCTCTGCTTTTGATTTAGCCAATAACTACCATTTGTTCATTGTATGATAAAATTATATTTTTTAGTTTAAACTTCGATTAATTATTTTGTTGTATCGTTTGCTTTTTGCCAAATATACCATACAGCGAGAGATCTCCACGGGCGCCAAGATGCTGTTACAGTATTTATATATCCGCGCTTAGGTATGCTTTTCAGATTAAGCATTTGCTGCAGTTCTTTTTTGAAAATAAAATCAGCAGTAGGAACAACATCTGTACGGCATAATGCTAAAAGCAAAAACATTTCTATTGTCCACTGACCTAGACCTCGAATTTGCAGCAATTGTTTGGATATTTGTGCATCTGTCATTTCGTCAAATTTATCCATGGTTACTTTGCCACCTATTACAGCCTCCGCAAAGTTGTAAAGATAGTCTATTTTTTGCTGTACTAATCCTATATTCAGCAAATTTTCTGTTGATACAGCTAATACTGCTTCAGGAGTAATAGGTTTACCAGTGAGGGTTTCCAGTTTCTGCATAAGTTCCTGACTGACATCGGGTGGAAGTTGTTGGGCGATAATACCAGTTAGTAATATTGTGAAATAACTTTCTTTAGGTTTAGCTTTTAAGGCACAAGGTGAATAACGATTTACTAATGGGGCAAGCTCGGGAACGTTTTCACGCAGATAACTGTCACCAATTGACCAATCTGGGGTTTGGCACATAAGCATCCTCCTTATGATTTGTTGTATTTATATTATAATACGAAAGTAAAGACAAAACAAATAAAATCTAAGAATAGTTATGCTTTTGTTGCTTTAATTTTGAAGATAACAGCATATAATACAGGAAGCACAATTAATGTCAGCAGTGTCGCTCCAGTGAGTCCACAAGCTATAGCTACTGCCATAGAATTCCAAAATTTGCTAGCAAACATGGGAATGAGACCTAAAACTGTAGTAAAGGCAGCAAGCATTATTGGGCGGAAACGAACAATTGCTGATTCACAAATTGCCTGTACTGGTTCCATTCCTCCATCAAGATGTTGTTGTATTTGGTCAACTAACACCATGCTGTTACGGATTATAGTACCGGTGAGTGCCAGAATTCCTAATTCAGCCATAAAGCCTAGTGTGGATTTAAAGAGCAGCAAACCTAAGATAACACCTATGACACCCATTGGTGCTGTGAGCATAATAACTATGAGTTTACGTATATCCTGCATTTGCAGCATTATCAAAATAACAATAAGTAATAACATAAGCGGTACTGGTTTAAGCAGATAATTTAAAGTTTTATTGCTGTCTTCTAAAGAACCACCAATTTCTATTTTCATACCAGCTGGCATATTTTGGCGCAATGTTTCCAATTTATTATAAACCTGTTTGGTAATGTCATTTCCAGTAACACCTTCGGTGATACCCCCGTTGACAGTTATTGTTGGACGCAGATTACGACGCCAAATCATGTTATCTTCACTTGTATGTTCAATATATGCAATTTGAGATAGAGTAACAGCACCTTTGTTTGTAGGAATGGAAATTGTATCCAACTGAGAAATATCTTGACGTTGTTCTGGGTCTAATCTAAATACAATATCTATTCGTTGATCGCCTTCGAGATATGTGCCAACTGTATATCCAGATACCTGCGCTTGGAGTGCGTTGGCTAGTGTTTGACGTGTAAGTCCCATCTGCATAAGCTTATCATTATCAATATGTACTTTTATGGCATTAGTTTCTTCAAGCCAGTCTAGACGAGTCATAGTGATATAAGGATTTGTTGCCATGATTTTGCGTACTTTTTGAGCATATTCCTTAACCAGTATATCATCGTCACCACTGATACGTATCATAACAGGATAAGGAGCTGGCGGACCTAAAGGTATAGAACGAGAATAAACTATAGCTTCGGGAATGTTTTCTGCTGCCAGTTGATTGATACGTTTTTCGATATTTTTGCGTGCTTCAATATTTTTGGCAACAATTACAAGTTGAGCGTAGTTATCGCGTGGTTGTACTGGGTCTATAACAAGTACAAAACGGGGAGCACTTTCTCCAACGTATGTAGAAATATGATCAAGCTCTTTATCATCTTTTATTAGATTTGTAAGTTTTTTTGCAGCAGCATCAGTAGCTTTAATTGAACTTCCTTCTGGCAGGTTTATTTCTACCAAAAGTTCTGGTCTTACAGATGCTGGAAAAAATTCCTGACTGACGAAACGCAGCATAAACATTGATAGGCAGAGCATAACTACTGTAATCCCTATAACAATAAAACGATGAGCTAAAGACCAGTGGAGAAGTTTTCTGAAATTATTATAAAAAGCAGTATTATAACTTTCTTGTTTGATTACTGTTGGTTTAATCCATTCATATCCTAAAACAGGTGCCAAAGTAGCAGATACAAGCCAGGAAAGCATTAGTGTTACTGTCATTACCGGAAATAAGCTGTAAGCAAATTCAGATGCACTGGCTTTAGAAAAAGCGATAGGCATAAAGCCAAGGCAAGTAATAGTTGTACCTGTAAGCAGAGGCCAGGCACAAGTTTTAAAAGCGTAGGAAGCAGCTTCTTTGCGTGGCATACCTTCAGACATTTTTACTTCCATAAGCTCAACAACAACTATTGCATCATCTACAAGCATACCTAAGGAAACTACTAATGCGCCTAATGAAATTTTATGTAAATCGATACCAAGAGCAAACATTGCACAAAAAGAACCTAGAAGAATTAGAGGAATACAGCAAGATATAACATAACCGCTGCGGCGTCCAAGTGTAAGCAGACTGACTGCGAGTACAATAATAATAGCTTCATAAAGGCTTTCAGAGAATTCACTGATAGAGTTTTTTACAACTTCTGGCTGATTGGCAACTTGATTAATTTCAAGGCCTAATGGTAGAGTCCTTTGTATTTTTTTAATTTCTGCTGCCAGATTCTCTCCAAGCTGAATGTTGTTGCCTCCGTCTTCCATTGAAAGAGCAATACCAACTGCTGGTATACCGTTATAATACATTAGTGTATCAGGTGGATCGGAATATCCACGACTGATATTAGCAATATCAGCAAGACGAAAAATTTTGTTGCCGGCGTTTATGGGAATCGAAGCTATATTTTCTACACTGCTTGGGCTATCTGTAATACGCAGATAGGAGTTGGCTGTATCAGCTTCAATCATGCCACTGGCGTTAACAGCAGTATACTGTTTTATGATGTTGGCAATACTGTTTATATCGATTCCAAGTTGTGCAAGTTTTTCTGCCTGCATTTGAATAAATATTTTTTCTGGTTGAACACCTATTAATTCTACTTTTTTTACATCAGGTACAGAGAAAAAATCCAGTTTGATTTTTTCGGCATATTTACGCATTTCCTCATATGAATATCCGTCGCCAGTGAGAGCATAAATATTACCATAAACATCATCAAACCGATCATTATAATAAGGTCCGAGAGTATCAGTTGGAAGATTTTTTCGTCCGTCTTCCACTATATTACGCAATTCCAGCCAACGTTGGCGTACAGTATTTCCTGTAACTTCATCTTTCAATACTACTGTTATAACACACTTTCCAGGGCGAGAATAACTGGTTATTCTCTCAATTTGCGGTAGATTCTGAATTTGCTTTTCTAATGTGTTTGTGAGATGCATTTCTACATCTTTAGCACTTGCTCCAGGCCAGCCAGCAGAAATTACCATTTGTTTGACAGCAAAACTTGGATCTTCGCTGCGACCGAGTGATTTGAATGAAAAAATTCCCATAATCAGAATTAAAAATGCAAAAAAGTATACTAACTGTCGATGTTCAATAGCCCATTCTGCCCAGTTAATATTATGTTTTTTATTTTTCTGCATTAGTTTTCACCACCTTCAGCGAGGCGTACAGTTTGATTTTCTACAAGTTTGTTTAAACCTGCAGTAATCAGTTTATCACCTTTGCTAAGACCATCTGTTATACGAACATTGTTACCTATGTAGCCAGCTGTTTGTACATCCTGCAATACAGCTTTTTCATTACGTACCACCCAAACTTGTGTCTTTTTATTTAGCTGATATAAAGCTGTTGCAGGAATAATAAATTCGTTTGCTTTGGCTTTAGAATAGTGCCTAGGAAAAACTACTTTTGCTGTCATACCAAGTTTTATTGATGATGGCATTTGTGGTACACTGACTTGAACTTTATAAGTCTTGGTTAAAGGCTCTGCGATAGGGGATATTTCACGGATGCTGCCGTTGAGTTTTATATCTGGCAGAGCCCAAAAAGTTATTTTAGCATTATCACCTTGTTTTAGAGAGACATTTTCAGGAATATTGATTTGTATTTCTCGTTCACCATTTTGTACAAGTGTTATCATTGGTGTACCAGCAGATACAACTTGACCTACTTCTCCATTAATGGCAGCAATTATTCCATCAGCATCGCTAATAAGATTAGTATATTCCAACATATTATTATTGGCATTAATATTTGCATAGGCTTGGCGCAGAGATGCATCAGCAGCTTCCAGCTGAGTGTTATATTGGTCACGTACAGCCTCACTTACAGCACCATTGTTATAAAGTTTATTATAACGGCTTGCATTATCAGCAGCCAGTTTTTGATTGGCGATTGCTGCAGTAAGCTGAGCATCAGCAGCTTCAACATTTTGTTTAATATCCTTGGGATCTAATGTCATAAGTACTTGACCAGTATGTACTTTATCACCTACGTTTACTAAACGACTGTTGATTTTACCTGAAGCCTGAAAAGAGAGTTGGCTTTCATAACGACCTCTAACTTCACCAGGATATATATTATCTTCATCACTATTTATTTTTCCAATAGTTAAAGTACGAACTGTCGCAATATAATTGACAGTTTGTGGTTGGGAAGTAAGATTATAATATAATTTGCAGCCACCTGCTGCTAAAACTAGTAAAACTGCAGCAAAAATTAATTTTTGCTTGCGATCTGCTTTATTTAGCAATTCTTTCATTAGCTAACAGCTCCCTTGCAGATTAGTTTAGTGAATATTTTTGACAATTTAATTGTTCAATTAAATTATAGTTTTAGCAATACTTTACGTCAAGCAACAAAGATGTGAAGTAAGATGTATATTTCTAAAAAATAAAAGGCAAGACTTTTATATGTCTTACCTTTTCTGTACTAATAATAAAGTAGGAAATTAATGTATAAGTAGTTTATTTAATTTTTATTAAATGTTTTTTCCCATTTTATAGGCTTCTGTCATAGCGGGAGATTTTATTATTTCCCCTGGTGTATAAACTCCTTTTCCAATAATGCTGCCTTTTTCTACTGCGCCTTCTACACACTCAGCATAGCCGTGAAAGCAGGCAAGTGTGGTATTTGCAGAAGCAGTTTCTTCATCTGCCATAGTGGCGATATAATAAAATTCTTTATTTTTTACTTCTAACCAACGAGCGACAGTACGGTCAATAACAGCTTTTAGCTGTGCATTTATAGAGTAGAAATATACAGGACTGGCTAATACTAGTACATCTGCATCAATTATTTTCTGTAATATTTCTGACATATCATCTTCATAAATACATTTGCCACTATGATTTTTACAATAATAGCAGGCAGAGCAGGGATGTACTTTTTTTGCGGCAATTCGAATTTTTTCTACTTGATTTCCGCTTTCTTCTGCACCACGTTTAAATTCGTCACAGAGAATATCGGAGTTACCTTCTTTTCGAGGACTTCCAGATAAAATCAAAACTTTTTTACTCATGTTATTTCCCTCCAAATATTTTATTATATTACTTAATAT
>CAZQQK010000094.1:0-5945 GCA_964595445.1 uncultured Phascolarctobacterium sp. | reverse complement strand
CTCATAGATTAAAATAGATGAAATACTAATATATTAAGTAGTCAATTTTATTATTTTTTCAATTTTATTAAGAGGATTTTTTTTTGACGAATTATAAAATACACATTTATCAATGTGATAAAAAGTATGAGAGGAGAATTTTATGAAAAAGTCTTTGGCGAAAGCTATTACACTTACTTTATTATTGGCAAACACTGCCTTTGCAGCAGGTAGTGATAATAATGTTAATAGTAATTATAAGAATGCTCTTAATGGGGATACTAGTAAAATAGACCTTGATGGAGATATGGGGACGAAGAAATTAAAAGTACAACCCAAAGAAACAACAACGGTGTTTTATTTGATGGTGGTTGGTATGCGCCAGATGGGAAATTTTATTGCTATGTAGATGAAGATGGCAATAAAACTGGAACGTTACAAGTATACGAAGTAGAAAATAATAAAGCTGTATTAACTGATTCTGCAAGAGAAACATTGAGAAATATGGGATTAGACCATAATTCTGGTACGGATTCTGTAGATAATGACGGTAAAGTAACACAATATGGAGATTATTTAGGCGATACATATGATAAAACAAAAGTAGCAAATATGTTGAGAGATAATCTGAAATTTAACAGCGATTTGACTAGAACTTTAGCTAAGGTTGAAGAAGCTGAACGCAAGGAAACAGATAGGTATCTGAACTGGAAAGTTGATAATATTAAGGTAGAAAAGAAAGATGCAGATAAAAATTCCTTTACTTTTACTAATGGTGAGGGGCAAGAAACGACTATTGATTTTACTTTCAATGATACTAATTCAAAGTTAAATACTTCAGATAAAGGGCTGACTTTAAACGGGAATGGAAAATTAACTCTTGAAGTAAAAGATGATGCAGGAAATATTGTAAGTGGTACTGCTGATGTTGGTGAGTACATCAAGCAAAACGCTGGCAATGCGTACTACAATGTAGATGCTTCTACCACAATTAACGATCAGATTACTATCAATAAAAAAGATATTCAAACTGTTAAAAACAATTATGTACAGAACATAACACAAGAAGGTGATACGCTTACCATTAAACAGCACGTAAATGGTGATGAGCAAGAATTTACATTTACTGATGAACATATTAATGGTTTTACTCAGTCTGAAACAGGTAAATATGGAACTGCAAATGCAGGTAAAATAACCTCTACTATTACCACTAATTTTGGTGATAAATATGAAAGTTCTGTTGACATTAGCGGTTACGTAAGCAGCACTGTTAAGAACGAAGCAAAAGACGGTGATGTTACTGTCAACGGTAATAAAACAACCATTGAAAATGCTTTGCAGAACAATGCTAATGAAATCAGCCAAACAAATCAACGTTTAAGCAGTTTAGGCAGTCGGATAAATAAAGTTGGTGCAGGTGCAGCAGCTTTAGCAGCATTGCATCCGATGGATTTTGATCCTGATGATAAATTAACTTTCTCTGCTGGTTACGGTAATTATGCGGGCGAAAATGCAGCTGCTCTTGGCATGTTCTATCGTCCGGACGAAAAAGTTATGTTTAGCTTAGGCGGTACTATGGGCAATGGCGAAAACATGGTCAATGCAGGTATATCATTTGCTTTAGACAGACGCAGCAATGTAAACAACTCTAAGATTGCTATGGCACATGAAATTCAGGATTTGCGTGAACAGGTTGCAAGACAAAATAAACAGATTGCACAGATGATGGCACTTGTAAGCCAACTCACAGGTAAGAATATGACAGATACAGGTATTATGTTCCCAGATGTTCCTGAAAATCATTGGGCTTATGATTATATTAGAAAACTGGCTGCTGCTGGTATTATTGAAGGTTATGGCGATGGTCAGTTCCTTGGTGACCGCAGCATGACGCGTTATGAATTTGCAGCTATGCTGTACAGAACATTAAATAAAGGAGTACAGCTTGATGCTAAAATTCTCAATGAGTTTGAGCCTGAATTAGGACGCATTCGTATTGATCGTATCAGCGGCGTGGACGGCGATAAAAATAAAGTTGAACGTGTACGCGTAATTACTGCTGAAAATCGTGATGCTTACGGTTCAAAGCTGAATTAAGCATAAAAAATAAGGTCGTTACGTTTTGAAATTAGTGTTAAATATCTTATAAGTTTTTAAGTAAAAACCCCAGTGACATACAAGTTGCTGGGGTTTTGCTTATGTTAAAAAAATATTGTTTAAAATTTTTCTGCTGCTTGTGAAAATGACTTTACCATGACATAAGCATATGATAAAATAATCTTTATATTTAAACGTTAAATGTCTGACTGATTAATGATGCGGAGGGCGTAAAAATGAAATTATTGGAAGATAAGATTATTAAAGATGGTGTAATCAAAAGCGGCAACGTACTTAAAGTAGACAGCTTTTTGAATCATCAGATTGATGTTCCTTTTATAGCAGAGCTTGGCAAAGAATTGAAACGTCTCTTTTCTGACCGACCGATAAATAAAATCCTGACAATTGAAGCTTCTGGTATAGGTATAGCTTGCGTGGCAGCAATGTATTTTGGTGTGCCGGTAGTATTTGCCAAAAAGTCCAGCGGAAGCAATATGGATAAGGATGTTTACTTTACCCAGATTTATTCATTCACACACAGCAAAACTAATGATGTTATTGTTTCCAAGAGGTTTTTGTCGAAAAATGATCATGTACTGATAATTGATGACTTTTTAGCTAATGGTTGTGCCTTAGAAGGTTTGATTGACATTGTTCGTCAATCCGGCGGTACAGTAGAGGGCGTAGGGATAGCTATTGAAAAAGGCTTTCAAGGAGGCGGCGACAAGCTGCGTCAAGCTGGGATAAATTTACATTCACTGGCAATTATTGAAAAAATGGATGCACAAAATAATACTATTGAGTTCAGAAAAGAGGATGAAGCATGAGTAAAAAACATTCAGTAGATCCTATTTATGAGCTTGATGGAAAAATAACCGTAGGCAAGGCTGTTCCATTTGGCTTACAGCATATACTTGCTATGTTTGTGGCGAATATTGCCCCGATTCTTATTGTTGCAGGTGTAGTAAAAATGCCTGTTGAGCAAAGCGGTGCTCTTGTACAGTCAGCAATGCTGGTGGCTGGTATCGGAACTTTGGTACAGCTGTATCCTGTATGGAGAGTAGGCAGTGGGCTGCCTATTGTTATGGGTATAAGTTTTACCTTTGTTTCTATCGCCTGTGTTGTCGGCAGTAAGTATGGTTACGGCGGTGTTATGGGGGCAGTGCTTGTAGGTGGCTTATTGGAGGGATTGCTGGGTTTAGGTGCTAAATATTGGCGTCGTTTTATTCCGCCTATCGTAGCAGCAACGGTAGTAACATCAATAGGATTTTCCCTGCTGTCTGTGGGGGCAAATTCTTTTGGCGGCGGTTTTGGCAATCCTGATTTTGGCAGTGCACCTTATATTATTGTGGGAACGATTACCCTTGTAAGTTGCTTGGCATTTAATATTGTGGCAAAATCTTTTTATAAGCAGCTTTCTGTATTATTTGGTTTAGTGGTTGGCTATATTGCTGCATATTTTATGGGAATGGTTAATCTGAGTAAAATGGCATCAGTAAAACTGATTGCAATTCCTGAACTTATGCCTTTCAGCATGGAATTTCATCCGGATGCTATTTTTGCCTTCTTTTTGATTTTTCTTGTTTCTGCTACTGAAACTATAGGTGATACCTCTGCTATGACTGCTATTGGTCTGCGTCGTAATGTTACGGAAAAGGAAGTTTCCGGCTCTATTACCTGTGATGGTTTTGTCAGCAGTCTTTCATCTTTTTTTGGCTGTCTGCCGATTACATCTTTCAGTCAGAATGTAGGTTTGATTGCTATGACTAAGGTTGTTAATCGTTTTGCTATTATGACAGGTGCAGCGATTATGATTATGGCAGGCTTATTTCCTGCATTGGGTGTTTTGCTGGCATCATTGCCGGAAGCAGTTCTTGGCGGCTGTACATTGATGATGTTTGGCTCTATTGTGGTCAGCGGTGTACAGATGATTGCTGGTTGTGGTTATAATACACGCAATGTAACGATTGCTTCGCTGGCACTGAGTATAGGTATAGGATTTACTCAGACACCTGCTATTTTTAAAATTTTCCCTGAATTGATAAAAAATATTTTTGCAGAAAACTGCGTTGCAGTAGTATTTATTGTCGCTATGGTTTTAAACCTTGTTCTGCCGCAGGATGAGGATGAAATTCATTAAGGTGTAGGTACAAAAAAAGGGGCGTTGCAAAAAATGAAAATAATTGATGCCCATATGCATTATTACAACAAAGAAGGTTTTGTAGATGTAGCTAAAAGAGCAGGGTATGAAAATACTGCTGCCTGCTGGAAACAAATCTGCAAGGATAATAATATTGTTTTTTCTGTAGCTATGGGAAATACTGATTACACCAGCTCCAGATATGGAGGAATACCTCCGCGTTTGATAGATCTTTCTGCTGAATATAATGAAGAATCTTATAATCAACCAGTTGATATGGGTTACTGCATGGGTGTAGACAGCGAAAGAATAACCTTGGAAAACGCTGAAAAAACAGCACAGGAATTTGAGTATTATATTAATCAGCCACATTGTTTAGGGATAAAACTGTACCCAGGATATAATTCTGTTTATGTAAATGACAGAAGGCATTGGTATCTGTTTGAGTTAGCAAGAGCCTATAACGTACCCGTTGTGATACATACAGGAGATACTGCCAGACCAGATGGCTTACTTAAATATTCGCATCCTCTGACTGTTGATGAAGCAGCAGTGGCTTTTCCAGATGTAACCTTTGTTATTGCTCACTGCGGATGCCCTTGGTTTGCTGATGCAGCTGAGGTTGCATGTAAGAATCCTAATGTTTGTATAGACTTATCAGGATTAATAGAAGGTAGTCCAAAACCTTTACCGTTATTTGAACGACAGGCAGGTTTTTTCCGTCAGCTGCATACATGGCTGAATTATTTAGGTGATTACAGCAGGGTTATGTATGGCAGTGACTGGCCGTTAGTAAATATTCCGTTGTATATACGTACTATTCAGCATATTGTGCCGCAACAGTATCATGAAGCTGTTTTTTATCATAATGCTTTACGAATTTTTTCTAAAATTGATGCATTGTTAAAGTCGTGAGGTGAATAATTTGGGACAACCTAATATTAATGAAATTGCTGACAGCATAAAAGAATGGGAGCTTTTAAGCAAGTTGCCTGGTTCTATAGGTGAATTTAAATTGGTTTCCGGAAGTGGTATTAATGGGCAGATTTTAACTATTGCCTCTTATGCCGAAGAAAGCAGTCGCTGTCGCTTGGACATTACTTATACCAGTGAAACTTTTGATTATGTTCCTGTAAAAACAGTAGGTTTGCATACTTTTAGGGATATACGTTATTTTTGTCGTGACAGAGAAAAGTTTTCAGAAATGCTGCTCACTCATCTAACGGAGCTTATTGCTGATATTGATCGTAAAACATTGCATGAGTGGAAATACGAAGCAGCTGATTTAAATTTTGCAAATTGGCATTACTGGCAAAAACTGCCACAGAAAATAGGGGATTATGAGCTTTATATAACTCCAGATAATCCCTTGCCTTATATTAATGGTTCATATATTTTTTTAGATTATACTGATTTTATACACGGCAACCAAATATATTTTGCTTACAATACTTTCCGTAATGAAATATTTGCAGAAATGCGCCAGCAATACCTGCCGTTGACAACGGATTTATTTGATGTAAAAAATAATGTACCTGATGCCGTAAAATTGGCGGCTTTAGAACAGCATTTAGAGCAGCATTTGGAAACTGCAATGAATAACTTAAGAAAACATTAAAAAAGTAGTTGACAAAGTTTTAACAGCACGGTATAATATACCTCGTAGTTGATTGGCCCGGTGGTTCAGTTGGTTAGAATGCCGCCCTGTCACGGCGGAGGTCGTGGG